>CAIXNN010000047.1 GCA_903920865.1 uncultured Actinomycetes bacterium | reverse complement strand
CTCGGAACGAACCGGACGATCGCTGCGCTCGGAACGAACCGGACGCTCACTGCGCTCGGAACGAACCGGACGCTCACTGCGCTCGGAACGAACCGGACGAGCACCGTCACGAGAAGGTCGTGAGGCCCCACGCGAAGGCGGGCGGCGATCTCTTGACTCGCGCTCGCGTGAAGAGCGGTTACGAGCAACAGGCTCATCAACGATTGGGGTGTGAATCAATTCGGCCCGCGGACCAGTGATCTGCTCAATGGCTTCGTGACCAGGCTTGACCGGGCGCATGACTGCTTTGATGCCAGCCAGCTTCATCAACGACTTCACACTGCCATGTTGTTGCGGGGTGGACAAAGTAACAACAATCCCAGTGGCACCAGCGCGGGCAGTACGACCGGATCGGTGCACATAAGCCTTGTGCTCGGCGGGTGGATCTACGTGCAGCACAAGCGCAACATCATCGACGTGGATTCCGCGCGCAGCCACATCCGTGGCGACCAAGACACGAACCCTGCCGCCAGAAAATTTCGCCAAGTTCTTGGTACGAACGGCTTGGGAGAGATCACCATGAAGCTCAACTGAGGGAATGCCGCTTTCGTTCAGGCGACGCGTGAGGTTCTTAGCGCCATGTTTGGTTCTGGTGAATGCCACCGTGCGCCCATTTCCAGAAACCAACTGCCGCACAACTTCGGCCTTATCTCCGCCACTGACTGAAAAGAGGTGGTGTTCCATCACCGGCATATCGGAATCCTTGGGGTCCACAGCGTGGGTGACCGGATTGTTCAAGTACTTGCGAACAATTTGGTCAACGCCGTTGTCCAAAGTCGCCGAGAACAGCAACCGCTGCCCACCTTCAGGAGTTAAGTCCAGCAAACGCTTAACGGCGGGCAAGAATCCAAGGTCGGCCATGTGGTCGGCTTCATCCAGCACCGTGACTTGAACTGCATCTAAACGGCACTGACCATTTTCAATCAAGTCTTCTAAACGACCAGGGCAGGCAATGACGATGTCCACGCCATTTCGAAGGGCATTGATTTGCGGGCCATAGCCAACGCCTCCATAGACTGTGGAAATTCGCAGTCGAGTCACTTTGGCAAGTGGGGCGATAACGTCTGCGACTTGCTGAGCAAGTTCGCGCGTTGGGAGCAGGATCAGCGCTCGCGGTGACAATGACTCACGTGGTGACGGTGCTTCCAGCAAGGTATTGATCAGAGCCAGCGCAAAGGCCAGCGTCTTTCCGGATCCCGTTTGACCGCGACCTAAAACATCGCGCCCCTGCAGTGAATCGGGAAGAGTGGCAGCTTGAATGGGAAATGCTTCAACGATGCCTTCATGTTCAAGTCGCTCAACGAGCGCATCGGGCACACCAAGGTCAGCAAAAGTTTTTATCGCGTGCGTGGGCACAGTCGTCCTCTCAGACGCATCGGGTGGCCATTTGCCAACACCCGTTCGCGAATCTGAAAGGGGATCCAAAACTAATTGGAATAGGAGCAATCGACCTTGTGAACTACTGGTGTAGTTCTTTCATTAAGTATCATTCACTACTGTCCCTTCAGTAACACCGCCGGGGTCGGAATAGACCACCATGCCCCCGCGTTGTCCCCATGGACAGCCAAATTCTTGGGAGGTCTCGTGGAAATCAAGGAACTGGGCCACCTGGTCCTCTACGTGCGCGAACTTGGGCGCTCCGTTGCCTTCTACCGCGACGTGTTGGGCTGGAGAATGATCGCTCCCGATGGTGAGAAAACCTTGCCGTTTGCTGGCTACGCCGCTTTTTCCTCCCCTAACAATCGGACCCACCATGAACTCCTCCTCATCGAAGTGGGAGCAAATGCCACTGCGATTCCGGGTGGACGCAGAGTGGGGATGTACCACTTTGGTTTGAAAGTTGGGGATAGCGACGATGAGTTGCGCGATGTGGTGAAGGTCCTCAATGAAAACGACGTCCCCATTTACGGTGCTAGCGACCACACGGTGACTCACAGCCTCTACATCGCGGATCCCGATGGCAACGAAATTGAGCTTTACATTGATGTTCCTGGT
>CAIXNN010000046.1 GCA_903920865.1 uncultured Actinomycetes bacterium | reverse complement strand
CTGACCGGTATCACGTACTCAGTTTCGGGTTCGGGAACCGCCGGATTCACCATCACTGCTGCTGGTTACTCCGGAGCCATCACGGTTTCGGCTGCAGCCACGGCAACCCTGTCGGGTTACTCGCAGACTGGTTCAACGGTTGGGTTCGGTAAGTTCACCGCTCCTCCGACGACCAACACCTTCACCTACACCAATGGTGCTGGTGTCTGTGGTGCAAACGGAACCGACTTTGATGCTGCTGACACCACTGGTGTTATCAAGCCAGTGCCAGGCACGGTCTCTGCAACTGACGTTGCCTACAACTTGACTGCGTCAAGCACGGGCACCGTGGGTGGACAGGTTCAAATCTCCGATGTTACGGACACCGAGCTTTACGCAACCGGTATCCAGACCGACAACGGTGCTTCGAACCCAACACCGGTTCAGAACTACGCTGAAGGTGGCGCGTTCTCGGTTAGCCGTGACAACTGTGTGGCCACTGCTGGTGCATGTACTACGCAGCAAACGGTGAACTTGACCGTTGCTCCGGGTTCATTGACCCAAGCAGCCGCACTGGACAACTCGGCGAACCCGAACGGTTCAACTAACTCCAGCAACACCGTGGTTAACTTCGGAAGCATCACTTCCGCTGTGACCACCGGTTCGCTGACTGCCAAGTTGAACCCGATCACCGTCGCTGACGCTCGTGGTGGAACAGCTGGTTGGTCCTTGACGGCAACGTCAACCAACTTCACTGACGCCAGCAGCCACTCACTCAACAAGTCGAACTTGGTAACAAGTCCGACCTGTGCTGCTGACGGTGGTGCGCCGCTGTCCGCTGGTGGAACAACTGCCGGTTCAGCCGCCCAGTCCTTCTCGTCCACAGTGAACCTGTGCACGAAGGACACCGCAGTGAACTCAACGACCCAGTCCAGTGGTGGTAAGTACAACATCACTGCACCGTTGACCCTGTCGATCCCGGCGTTCCAAATTGCCGGTACCTACAGCGCCACGGTTACGGTCACCCTCGTCTAATTAGTGCTCGCACTAGTTAGTTGAGCTAGCCCCAAACAGTGGGGGCCAAGTCCAAAAGGACTTGGCCCCCACTGCCATTTGGTGGCTCGGCTCTGTATTGCGTACGATGAACCAGTGAGATCAACGCCAGAGCTTCAGTTACTTTTGGACAGCGCCGTAGCTGGTACTCGGATAACCCCTGAGCAGGCCTTGGAGCTTTACCGCTTTGCCCCCTTTCACGCATTGGGCCGGGCGGCAGATCAGGTTCGCCGCCAACGATTTGGCGACCAGGCCCACTTGGCTACCTACCTGATTGATCGCAATATCAATTACACGAACGTGTGCACCACCGCATGCAAGTTCTGCGCTTTTTATCGCGCCCCGGGCCACAGTCAAGGATGGGTGCGAGACACCGAAGAGATTTTGCACCGATGCTCCGAAGCCGTTGAGCTTGGTGCGACCCAGATCATGTTGCAGGGCGGCCATCACCCGGACTTTGGCGTTGAGTATTACGAAAATATTTTCGCCGCCATCAAGGCGGAGTATCCGCAGCTTGCGCTGCACTCACTTGGCGCCTCTGAAGTTGAACATATGAGCAAGGTGTCCGGCGTTAGCGTCGAAGAATCCATCACCCGCATAAAGGCCGCAGGTTTAGATTCTTTCGCCGGTGCTGGGGCCGAGATTTTGGTAGCACGTCCGCGTACTGAAATTGCGCCCTTGAAAGAGTCCGGTGAGCGCTGGCTGGAGATTATGGAGATCGCTCATGGTTTGGGCGTTGAATCCACCGCCACCTTCATGATGGGAACCGGCGAGACCAATGCTGAGCGCATTGAGCATTTGCGAATGATTCGTGATGTGCAAGATCGCACGGGCGGTTTCCGCTCCTTTATTCCGTGGACCTATCAGCCAGAGAACAATCACCTCAAGGGCCGTACCCAGGCCAGCGTTATTGAATATCTGCGCATGGTTGCTGTCTCTAGGTTGTTCTTCGACAACATCACTCACCTACAGGGTTCATGGTTGACCGTGGGTAAAGAAGTAGGGCAGTTGACCCTGCACATGGGAGCCGATGATTTGGGCTCTGTCATGTTGGAAGAAAACGTCGTCTCTTCGGCTGGCGCCAAGCACCGCAGTAATCGTGGCGAGTTGATTTCTCTAATCCGCACCAGCGGACGGATCCCGGCTCAGCGCAATACCTTGTACGAAATCGTTGAGCTGCACGCCGATCCGGCTAATGATCCGATCGACGATGCAGTGGTCTCACACTTTTCCTCCATTGCTGTTGATCGTCCAATCTTGCCCGTTGTGTCCACGTCCTAAGGAGCACAGTGACAGCCACCGTGCACACTGCCCCGGTTGTGGTGACAAACGATCCACTCAATGCCGGTGCTGATGAATTTGGTGTGATTCGCGGTGGTGGCGTTGTCATTGACCATGGAGTCATCGTTGACGTGGGGCCAGCGCACGAAGTTGTTGCCAAACATGCCAGCGCCAAGCACCGTGACCACGCGGGTGTGCTGACTCCTGGTTTAGTTAATGCGCATTCACATTTGCAATATGCCGCTTATGCAGATCTTGCATCGTCGGGACTTCCATTTTCACCGTGGATAGCGCAAATGGTTCAACGGCGCATGCTCACCACTGATGAACAGTGGGCTGAATCGGCTCGAAGTGGGGCCTATTTGGCGTTGCGAAGCGGCACCACAGCCGTTGCCGACATCGTGACCGATATCCCAGCTTTGGCACCGATTGCCCGAAGTGGTTTGCGCGGCATTAGTTATGTAGAAGCCTTGGGCGCCGACGATCAGCAATGGGATGAGCAGCGCGCTGGTGAAGTAGGTAACGCGCTTGATGTGGCGATGGCGCAGACTCGAACTGCAGGTATTTCGCCGCACTCGCTGTACACCCTTAGCCGCCATGCTTTTACCCAGTCAATGCGTCGCGGACGCGAGTTGGGCTTACGCGCACACACTCACTTGGCCGAGTCTGCCGATGAGGTGGAGTTCGTCGCTGACGGCACGGGGTTGTTGGCCGATATGGCAAATGGCATTGGGTGGAAATTAGATGCCATTTCCTGTGGTGGTTTTGCGCACACCCCAACGATCGAAATGGACGGCCTCGAGGGTTTAGGTGCCGATGTTCACGTCGCCCATGGTGTGCACTGCAATGCCGCTGATCGTGCGCTCTTGCGCGAACGCGGCACGGCGGTTGCCATTTGTGTGCGCAGTAACAAGATTTTAGGCGCTGGCCGGCCTCCGATTGCCGACTACTTAGCAGAGGGATCACCCATTGGTTTGGGCACTGACTCCTTGGCCAGTTCGCCTTCCTTAGACCTGTTAGAAGAAGCTCGGGCAGCCCGCGACCTTGCGTTATTGCAGGGCTACGACCTGCCCGATCTCAATGCCCGTATCTGGCAGGCCATCACGGTTGGTGGTGCCTTTTGTTTAGGGCTTGATGGCCGAGACCTCCCGGGTGGCACAGCTGATCAAGTCGGCGCATTAACGCTCGGAGCTCTAGGTGACCTTGCCGTATTTGATGTGCCCACGGATTCCGATCCCTTCGCTGCTTTGATTGATCATGGGGCCGGGGAATGTGTGGCCACCGTCTTGGGCGGCACTTTTGTCCACCGAAGGAGTGGGCGATGACCGAGCCGATTCGCGCTGGAATGGATAAGGCACCGCAAGAAGTAGCAGCGATGTTTGACGACGTTGCGCAGCGCTATGACATGACAAATACCGTGCTCTCAATGGGTCAAGATCGCTTATGGCGCAAGGCCGTGCTTGCGGGCGTAGATCCGCGCGATGGCGAGCGCATTCTTGATCTTGCCGCCGGCACTGGTGCAAGTACGCAATCCCTGGCAGCTTCGGGTGCGCACGTTATTGCGTGTGATTTTTCACTGGGTATGTTGCGCGCAGGTCGAGCGGCTCGGCCTGAGTTGAACTTTGTCGCCGGCGATGCCACGGCGTTGCCGTTTGCTGATCACAGTTTTGATGCGGTGACTATTTCCTTTGGACTTCGCAACATTGTTGATCCCGATGCCGGCCTGCGGGAAATGTTGCGCGTGACCAAACCTGGTGGGCGCCTGGTGGTGTGTGAGTTTTCGCACCCCAGTGTGAAAGCTTTTGCGACGGTGTACACCGAATACTTGATGAAGGCGCTGCCCGCTATTGCCACCAAGGTCTCGAGTCACCCTGACGCCTATGTGTACTTGGCGCAGTCCATTCGGGCCTGGCCCAATCAGCGTGAGTTGGCTGCTCAGATTCAGGCCGCAGGCTGGCAGCGACCGGCTTTTCGCAATCTCAGCGGCGGCATTGTGGCCCTGCACCGCGGGACTGCGCCCTAGATTGCGCAGTCGTATGCTTGGGGAGCACTTAGTGAAAGTTTTCACAAGCGCACAAGGTTTCACCACTTCCCGCGACCGTTAAGGGGTCTTGTGAGTAGCCACGACAGCGCAGCAACTGCTGACGTCATCGTCGTTGGCGCTGGCCCGGCAGGATCAACCACTGCCTATTACTTAGCCCAAGCCGGGCTCGATGTACTGCTCTTGGAAAAGACTGCTTTCCCACGTGAAAAAGTCTGTGGTGATGGTTTAACTCCGCGGGCGGTTAAACAACTCATCGATATGGGTGTTGATATCAGCGCCGAGAATGGCTGGATTCGCAATAAAGGTTTGCGCATCGTCGGTGGTGGTCACAGCATCGAAATCCCTTGGCCGCAACTGTCTACTTATCCAGACTTTGGTCTAGTTCGTACTCGTAAAGATTTTGATCAAGCTCTCGCAGAACACGCCGTGGCAGCGGGTGCGCGATTGCTTGAGCGCACCAGTGTCATAGGTCCGATCATGGACGAGAGCACCGGACGTATCGTTGGCGTTCGCGCTCAGGTAAAAAATGAAGATGGAACAGCAGGTCCGCAGAAAGCCTTTCATGCACCCCTAGTAGTGGCCGCAGACGGTAATTCCAGCCGGTTAAGCCTGGCTATGGGGCTTCAAAAGCGGGACGACCGCCCGATGGGGGTGGCAGTTCGCACCTATTACACCAGCCCGCGCACCAATGACGATTGGCTGGAATCTTGGCTGGAATTGTGGGATGGAGACAAGCTCCTGCCCGGTTATGGCTGGATCTTTGGTGTGGGCGATGGCACCGTCAATGTAGGTCTTGGAATTTTGAACACTAGTTCTGCATTTGGCAATGTCGATTACAAAGATTTGCTGACGCGTTGGTTGGAACAAACGCCCCAAGAGTGGGGTTTTCGTGAAGCCAATCGCACTGAACCTATTCGTGGCGCTGCCTTGCCGATGGGCTTTAACCGTACGCCGCATTACACCCGCGGCTTGTTGCTCGTTGGCGATGCCGGCGGAATGGTCAATCCTTTCAATGGTGAAGGGATCGCCTACGCGATGGAATCTGCTGCGATTGCTGCTCGAACGATTGTGCAAGCCCATTCCCGACCAACAACGGCACAAGCCGAGATGGCCCTGGCCAGCTATCCCGAGCAGATGAAGCAAGCCCTGGGTGGGTATTACACCTTGGGACGTTGGTTTGTTAAGGCCATTGGTAACCCTGAGATCATGCGTCTGGCCACCAAGCACGGCTTGCCGCATCCGCGGGCTATGACCTTGACCTTGAAAATGTTGGCAAATCTGACCGATCCACGTGGTGGGGACTTCTACGACCATGTGGTCAACACCATGTCCCGAATGGCACCCACGGCATGATCCGCGGTGCTGTCGGTTCTAGACTGAGGGTGCGTAATTTAAGCGATTTTTTGGCCTCAGATTCTGCTCAACTGGACCAGAGATGTTCCGCCCCATGTCCGAGAGGATGCGCCTGACGTGAACGTGTACACCCCCGTTCTGGTGCTTGCCGCTATCGGCGCCGGATTCGCCCTTTTCTCCATCGTCTCGGGTGCCATTGCCGGACCGAGTCGGTACAACCGGGCCTTGCTGGATGCATACGAATGCGGCATTGATCCTACTGAGCGCAAAGTCGCGGGCAAGATTCCGGTCAAGTACTTTCTCACCGCGATGTTGTTCATCATCTTTGATATTGAAATCGTCTTCATGTACCCCTGGGCCGTGGCCTTTGACAAGCTCGGCTTGTTTGGCTTGGTCGAAATGATCCTGTTTATTGTCACCGTCTTCGTCGCCTACGTGTACGTGTGGCGCCGCGGTGGTTTGGAATGGGACTGACATGGGCCTAGAAGAAAAGCTTCCTAGTGGAGTCATGCTCACCACGGTGGAGGGCCTAGCTGGGTATATGCGAAAGAACTCTCTGTGGCCAGCAACCTTTGGTTTGGCCTGCTGCGCGATCGAAATGATGGCCACCGGCGCTGGCCGCTATGACCTAGCGCGATTTGGCATGGAAGTTTTCCGCGCATCGCCACGGCAAGCAGACCTAATGATCGTCGCGGGTCGCGTCAGTCAAAAAATGGCACCGGTGTTGCGCACCATCTACGACCAAATGACTGAACCTAAGTGGGTCATCGCCATGGGCGTGTGTGCAAGTAGTGGTGGCATGTTCAATAACTACGCGATCGTGCAAGGTGTTGACCACATCGTCCCTGTTGACATGTACTTGCCTGGCTGCCCACCGCGTCCAGAGATGTTGATGGACGCGATCTTGAAACTGCACGAGAAGATCGCTGTTGAAAAACTCGGTGTCCAGAAAGTTCGCGAAGACCTCGCCCGCGAACGCGAAGCTTTGATCGCCGAACCGACTTCGGCCATGAAGGGTTTGCTTGCATGAACGGCGACACGTCAGGCTATGGCGGACTCGTTGTACGCAACGATCCGATTGCGGCCAGCCAACGCCCTTTTGGCGGCGCATTTGATTCCATCGCTGATGCCATTGAGGCCGCTTTACCCAATCATGCACAGGTCATTACCGGTGTAGTCATTGATCGCGACCAAATGATTGTTCAAGTGCAGCGCGATCGTCTGCTTGAGTTTGTGCGCGTTCTTCGTGACGACCCAGCGCTGCGATTTGAGGTATGTCTAGGCGTTAGTGGCGTGCACTTCCCCGAACAAGAAGGTGCTGAACTTCATGCGCACTATCCCTTCTTGTCTATTACTCATAACCGCCGGGTCTTTGTTGAAGTCACAGCTCCTGATGCAGACCCAGTCATTGATTCGATTACATCGGTGTACCCAACCAATGATTGGCATGAGCGCGAAACGTACGACTTTTTCGGAATCATTTTTTCCGGTCACCCGTACTTGACCCGAATTCAGATGCCGGATGACTGGTCAGGTCACCCACAACGCAAGGATTACCCGCTTGGTGGAATCCCCGTTGAATTCAAGGGCGCGCAGATTGACCCGCCAGACCAGCGGAGGTCGTACAACAAATGACCACCTTTAACGACAGCGAACCCACCGTTGCCCAAGAGCGTGAAACCTCGCAGGGACGTATCTTTACTGTTCAAGGCAATGACTGGGATGAGTTGTTGCATGACTTGTCGAGCACCCCGGCCCAAGAGCGCATCGTGGTCAACATGGGTCCGCAGCACCCGTCAACACACGGCGTACTTCGTCTGATTCTTGAACTCGATGGTGAAACCGTCACTCAAGCTCGTTGTGGCATTGGCTACTTGCACACCGGTATTGAAAAGAACATGGAGTTTCGTACCTGGACTCAGGGCGTCACCTTCGTAACGCGGATGGACTACCTTTCACCGTTCTTTAATGAAACTGCGTATTGCCTCGGTGTCGAAAAATTGCTGGGCATTACCGATCAGATTCCGGAGCGGGCCAATGTCATTCGCGTGATGATGATGGAACTCAACCGCATCTCATCGCATCTGGTGTGTTTAGCCACCGGTGGCATGGAACTTGGCGCCCTCACGGCCATGACCTTCGGTTTCCGTGAGCGCGAGCTGGTCCTAGATGTCTTCGAAATGATCACCGGTCTTCGCATGAACCACGCCTTCATCCGCCCTGGCGGGTTGGCGCAAGATTTGCCTGAAGGTGCAGAAAAGAAAGTTCAGGAATTGCTGGACATCTTACCTGGCCGCTTGAAGGACACGGCAGATCTCCTCGTCGATAACACGATTTGGAAGGGCCGCACTGTCGGTGTTGGCACCTTGGATCTTGCCGGTTGTATGGCTCTGGGCATTACCGGACCGATTTTGCGTTCAACAGGTTTGCCACATGACTTGCGTAAGTCACAGCCTTACTGCGGTTATGAAACCTATGAATTTGATGTTCCTGTCCAAACCAGTTCAGATGCCTATGGTCGTTTCTTGATCCGCATTGCCGAGATGTTTGAATCAATGAAGATTGTTCAACAGTGTCTTGATCGCCTCAAGCCAGGTCCGGTCATGATCGAAGATAAGAAGATTGCCTGGCCTGCACAACTGGCCCACGGAGCAGATGGAACTGGCAACAGTTTTGAACACATCCGCCAAATCATGGGTACGTCAATGGAAGCACTCATTCATCACTTCAAGTTGGTCACTGAAGGATTTAAAGTCCCGGCTGGTCAGGCCTACGTTGCCGTTGAATCACCCCGCGGCGAACTAGGCGTTCACCTAGTCAGTGATGGGGGCACTCGTCCGTACCGAGTTCACTTCCGCGATCCAAGTTTCACTAACCTGCAAGCCACTGCTGCAATGTGTGAAGGTGCGCAAATTGCAGATGTTGTGGCGGCTGTTGCCAGTATCGACCCGGTGATGGGTGGTGTTGATCGCTAATGGCTCTCACTGACAAGACTCGGGACGAGATGCGCGAGATCATGGCGCGCTATCCGCAGCCACGTTCGGCCTTGCTCCCCATGTTGCACCTCGTGCAATCCGAAGAGGGCTATGTAACGCCTGAAGGTATTGAAATGTGCGCTGCCGAACTGGGGATCTCGGCAGCTGAGGTAACCGGCGTAGTCACTTTTTACACGATGTACAAGCGCAAGGCCATGGGCAAGCACCACGTCGGGGTGTGCACGAACAGCTTGTGCGCGATCATGGGTGGGGATGCAATTTTTTCTCGCGTGAAAGAACACCTTGGCGTTGGCAACGACCAAACCACTCCCGATGGAAAAATCACCCTTGAGCACATTGAGTGCCAGGCCGCCTGTGACTTCGCACCGGTGATGACCATTGACTGGGAATTCTTTGATAACCAAACTCCAGGTTCTGCGATTGACTTGATGAATGACTTGATGGCTGATCGTGAAGTCACCTCCACTCGTGGACCGGTGATTTCTTCCTGGCGCGAGAACGAGCGGTTGTTTGCAGGCTTTGCTGATGGCAAGGCCAACCAAGGACCAGCCGCCGGCGATGCTTCATTGCTGGGATTGAACTTGGCCAGAGCGCGCGGCGACTCAATCCCTGCAAATCCTGGAGCTGATGCCTGATGGCCACTATTACTCCCGTCTTAACGGCCTACTGGGATGAAGCCGATGCCTATACCTATGCCGGATATACCCGTCACAACGGATACCAGGCCGCTCGCAAAGCCCTGACCACGATGCAGCCCGATGATGTGATCCAAACGGTGAAGGATTCTGGTCTTCGTGGCCGAGGTGGCGCAGGATTTCCTACCGGTATGAAGTGGGGCTTTATTCCCCAAGGCGATAACAAGCCGCATTACTTCGTAGTTAACGCCGACGAGTCCGAACCAGGCACCTGCAAAGACATCCCGCTGATGATGGCCAACCCGCACGTTTTGGTAGAAGGCGTGATCATCGGCTCGTACGCGATTCGCTCGAACCACGCCTTTATCTACATCCGCGGAGAAGTGCCTCACGTCTTGCGTCGTGTGCAAGCTGCAGTTGCGCAGGCCTATGCCAATGGCGAATTGGGCAAGAATATTCACGGAAGTGGATTTGATCTTGAGATCACCGTGCACGCCGGCGCAGGTGCCTACATCTGCGGTGAAGAAACTGCACTTCTGGATTCACTTGAGGGCTACCGCGGTCAGCCCCGCCTGCGTCCACCGTTCCCGGCTGTTGCTGGTTTGTATGCCTGCCCGACCGTGGTCAACAACGTTGAATCGGTTGCCAGCGTTCCATCCATCATTGCCAATGGCATTGAATGGTTTGGCAAATTCGGCACTGAAAAGTCCAAGGGTTTCACTTTGTACTCGCTGTCCGGGCATGTGAAAAATCCTGGCCAGATTGAAGCCCCCTTGGGCATCACTTTGCGTGAGTTACTTGATCTTGCCGGTGGCATGCGAGAAGGCAGCACGCTGAAGTTTTGGACCCCTGGCGGATCGTCGACGCCGATCCTGACGGCGGCCCACCTTGATGTTCCTTTGGACTACGAGAGCATCGCGGAAGCTGGCTCGATGTTGGGTACTAAGGCGCTGCAAATCTTCGACCAAACCACCTCGGTTGTTCGCTGCGTCTTGCGCTGGACCGAGTTTTACAAGCACGAGTCGTGTGGCAAGTGCACCCCATGTCGTGAAGGCACCTGGTGGTTGCAGCAGATCATGGAACGCATTGAGCATGGCAAGGGCACCGAAGAAGACATTGAGAAGTTGCTCGACCTGTGCGACAACATCATGGGCCGATCATTTTGTGCTCTAGGCGATGGCGCGACCAGCCCGATCACCTCGGCCATTGAGTACTTCCGTGACGAGTTCATCGCCGGTACTCATACGCCTGCCTGGGAACTGTTCCCCTATGAGGCCTCCGCACTGTTCGCAGGAGCCAACGCATGACGATGACTACTGGCCCTTCATCTGAGGTAGCCGTTTCCACTGACTTGGTCAACATCACTATTGATGGTGTGCACCTGAGTGTGCCCAAGGGCACGTTGGTCATTCGCGCGGCTGAACAAATCGGCATTGAGATTCCACGCTTTTGCGATCACCCCTTGCTCGACCCAGTCGGGGCTTGTCGGCAGTGCTTGGTTGAGGTAGAAGGACAACGAAAGCCACTGGCTTCTTGCACGACAACTGTTGCTGAAGGCATGGTCGTCCTGACTCAGAAGACTTCACCGGTTGCTGAGAAGGCACAAAACGGTGTGATGGAATTGCTATTGATTAACCATCCACTGGATTGCCCAGTGTGTGACAAGGGTGGCGAATGTCCACTGCAAAACCAGGCGATGAGTAACGGCCAAGCTGAATCCCGCTTTGAAGGTTTCAAGCGCACCTACGAAAAGCCGATCAATATTTCGGCGCAGGTCCTCCTTGACCGTGAGCGTTGCGTACTGTGCGCACGGTGCACACGCTTTAGCGAACAGATTGCTGGCGACCCATTTATCGAGTTGCTCGAACGTGGTGCGCTTCAGCAGGTTGGCATCTATGAGAATCAACCCTTTGAGTCCTATTTCTCGGGGAACACCATTCAAATTTGCCCAGTCGGTGCGCTAACCAGCGCTTCCTACCGTTTCCGCGCTCGCCCCTTTGACCTGGTCTCCACACCGACAGCGTGCGAGCACTGTGCATCCGGCTGTTCGCTGCGCACTGATCACCGTCGCGGCAAAGTTGTTCGTCGCCTGGCGATTAATGACCCCGAAGTCAACGAAGAATGGAACTGCGACAAGGGTCGCTTCGCATTCTCATCGGGCACGGGGGCGGATCGGATCACAACACCCATGGTTCGCGACGCCGATGGGCAGTTGCAGATCGCTTCATGGCCAGAGGCCATCGCTGCTGCTGCTGATGGGCTCATTGCTGCGCGCGGAAATGCTGGATTCCTTGTTGGTGGTCGCCTAACTCTTGAAGATGCCTACGCCTATTCGAAGTTTGCACGTGTTGCTTTGCAAACCAATGACATCGATTTTCGCGCGCGTCCAACCTCCGATGAGGAACTTTCCTTTTTGGCAGCAGAAGTTGCCGGAACTGGCGTTGGTCTGACCTACACCGACCTGGAAAATGCTCCGGTGGTTTTGCTTGCCGGTTTTGAACCTGAAGATGAATCACCGATCATTTACCTTCGCCTACAAAAGGCCGTTCGCGCTGGCAAACAACAAGTCTTCACTATTGCTGCCTTGGCCTCTCGTGGCAGCGAAAAACTTAAAGCAACTCTGATCCCAGCCGTTCCTGGTCAAGAAGCAGCAGCTTTTACCGGCGAGGTCAAGCAGGCATTGCAGGCCAGTGGATCGGTGATCGTGGTGGGTGAGCGCTTGAGTCAAAGCCCGGGCGCCTTTGCTGCTGCAGTTGATCTGGCTAAGAAAACCGGCGCCAAACTTGCATGGGTTCCACGACGAGCTGGTGAGCGCGGGGCGCTAGATGCTGGCGCTGCGCCTGACCTGCTCCCCGGCGGTCGACCGCTCGCATCGGACCACGCTCGCGCAGAGGTGGCCAGTGCGTGGAATGTTGATGCCCTGCCGACTACTGCGGGTCGCTCAACTCATCAGATCTTGGAAGCTGGTGCTGCGGGAACACTGGGTGCGTTGATTGTGGCCGGTGTCGATGTTGATGACCTATCGGATCCCGCCCTTGCTCGCCGGGCCTTGAGCTCGACTGAGTTCATCATCTCCTTTGAAGTGCGAGAAAGTGCAGTCACCCGGGCTGCACATGTTGTTTTCCCTGTTCCTCCCATTGCCGAGCGCAGTGGAACGTTTGTGAACTGGGAAGGACGAGCGCGCACCGTTGAAGCCGCACTTGAAACCCCGACCATGTCCGAGATTCGTATCTTGAGCGCCTTGGCCGACGAGCTCGATCTTGATAGCGATGATGATATTTCGATGGCCTTTAATTCGGCCGACGACGCCTTGGCTGAACTGAATTCGCTGGGCGCCTATGCCGGTGAGCGTTCAGGTGTGCAGTCAGCTGCGGCAAGCCCGGCCGGCGGTTCGGGCAATGTCGTACTAGCGACCTGGCGAGCACTGCTCGACCTTGGAGCTGGCCAAGATGGCCAAGAATTGCTGGCAGCAACTTCTCGTAAGTCGGTGGCTCGCCTATCACAAGCCACCGCGTCTCAGATTGGTCTTAGCAACGGACAATCGGTGCGTATTTCGAGCCAGGCTGGGTCGATTGAACTCGAACTACAGATCACGCAGATGGTTGATGGCGTTGTGTGGCTACCGATGAATTCAGTTGGATCACGAGTGCTTGCTGACTTAGGCGTTGTTGCTGGTTCCCAGGTAACTGTGGCAGGCGGTGCTGCATGAACAACGTTGATGTCGTCTTCGGAGCCGACCCAGGCTGGTTAATCCTGCTCAAGTCCGTGGTGATTTTTGCCTTCCTGGTCTTGGTCACCTTGTTCACCATTTGGTTTGAACGTCGCGTGGTCTCACGGATGCAGATGCGTATTGGACCAAACCGCGTTGGGCCCTTTGGTTTGGTCCAAGGTCTAGCCGACGGCGTAAAACTTGCACTCAAGCAGGACATTATTCCCGCACTTGCTGATCGCCCCGTCTTTATTTTGGCGCCGATCATCTCTGCCACGACGTGCTTTATTGCATTTGCAGTTATTCCCCTTGGTCCTGAAGTATCAATCTTTGGAACCTGGACGCATTTGCAATTGACTGACTTCCCGGTTGCTGTGCTGTTTGTTTTGGCGATTGCATCCATTGGGATTTATGGAATCGTGCTCGCCGGCTGGTCTTCCGGATCGACGTACCCGCTGTTGGGCGCACTACGTTCGTCTGCGCAGATGATTTCTTATGAAATCGCGATGGGGCTGTCCTTAGTTGCCGTGTTCTTATATGCCGGTTCGATGTCCACCTCGCAAATTGTCAACGCCCAGCAAAACGTCTGGTACATCGTCCTTCTGCTTCCATCCTTTGTTATTTACACCACGTCCATGGTGGGGGAGACCAACCGAGCTCCCTTTGACCTTCCTGAGGCCGAAGGGGAACTCGTTGGTGGCTTCCACACCGAGTACTCATCGTTGAAGTTCGCCTTGTTCTTTTTGGCTGAATACATCAACATGGTCACCGTCTCAGCCCTTGCCACCACGCTGTTCCTCGGCGGCTGGCGGGCTCCGGCTCCTATCTCCACCCTGTGGGCAGGAGCAAATTCGGGTTGGTGGCCTTTGCTGTGGTTCATCGCCAAACTCTTTGCTTTCATCTTCGTTTTCGTCTGGCTGCGCGCCACCTTGCCAAGGCTTCGCTATGACCAATTTATGAAGTTTGGTTGGAAGATTTTGATTCCAGTCTCCCTCGTGTGGATTGTCATCGTCGCCACTTCGCGCGCGCTGCGTCAATCGGCCAATGTCAACTCGTCTTCCTTGCTGGTCGGCGTTGGAATCGTGTTAGCAATTCTGGTTGTCTTGAGCTTTGCGCTGGATTCAATGCTGGCCAAGCGGTTGCCACAAGACAGTGAGACTGAGTTTGAGTTAGACGTTGAGTTTGACGCCTTCGCCGGCGGCTACCCAGTGCCACCAATGCCTGGTCAAAAACGTCCGCAACCTGCGGCAGCCCAACAAACCATCACGTCAGGAGAATCTGATGGCTGATGTCATTGGCACGATCAAAGGATTTGGTGTCACCTTCGGGACGATGTTCAAGAAAGTCAATACTGAGCAATACCCTGAGGAAAAGCGTGGTCGCGACTTCCCTATTGAGCCGCGATTCCATGGACGGCACCAGCTCAACCGCTATCCCGATGGGTTGGAGAAGTGCATTGGCTGCGAATTGTGTGCATGGGCCTGCCCAGCAGATGCAATTTTTGTTGAAGGCGCCGACAACACTGAGGACAATCGCTTTTCGCCTGGTGAGCGGTATGGCCGGGTCTATCAGATCAACTACCTGCGGTGCATTTTGTGTGGCTTGTGTATCGAAGCCTGTCCAACCCGCGCGCTGACGATGACCAACGAGTATGAGTTGGCTGATGACGATCGTGGTCGATTGATCTACACCAAGGAACAACTCCTTGCCCCTTTGTATGAGGGCATGCTTGCACCACCACACCCGATGGTCGCTGGCACTACCGACACGGACTATTACCAAGGGAAAATCATCCAGGCAGATGCTTCTCAAGAACTTGCTCGCACCCGTGAACCAGAAGGTCGGGGTGGCGCCTGATGAATGGGATCGTTGCAGCCGGCACCGCCACGGTGTCATCTGGTGAGACCTTTGGTTTTTGGATCCTGGCAGTTTTGACTGTGGGCGGTGCGATCGGAATGATCGCATCGCGTAAAGCGGTGCACTCAGCGTTGTGGATCGCGCTGACCATGGTCAGTTTGGCCGTGGTGTACCTCATCAATGCCGCACCATTTTTGAGCATGGTGCAAATCATTGTTTATACCGGCGCTGTCATGATGCTCTTCTTGTTTGTCTTGATGCTTATAGGTGTTGATGCCTCCGACTCGTTGGTAGAGACCATTAAGGGTCAGCGGGTTGCTGCAATCTTGGTCGGTTTGGGCTTTGGTCTGCTGCTTCTGATCGGCATTGGTGGCCTGACGGTGAACACCGTTGTCGGCCTGGATGCGGCAACGGCTCCGGCTGGCGGAAACCTTCAAGCAGTAGCGCAATTGATCTTTGGTCGCTATGTGTTGGCCTTCGAAGTAACCAGTGCTCTGCTGATCACAGCTGCCGTGGGTGCCATCGTTTACACCCATCGTGAGCGCCTGGTGGGCAAACCAACTCAGGCAATGATTTCTCGGGCCCGATTTAAGTCAGTCACCGCGCCACGTTCGCCATTGCCGGCACCTGGGGTTTTTGCCAATCACAACGCAGTTGACACTCCCGCCTTACTTCCTGATGGTTCACCTGCAACACAGTCTGTGCCTGCACCTTTCCAAGTGGAAGGCGCTCGAACCTTCACCACAGCTGATGGCCGCTCCATCACTGCAGACTTTGAGCAGGAGAAGCCATGAACCCGATGAATTACATCTACCTCTCAGCGGCCCTTTTTGCCATTGGCGCCTTTGGAGTCTTATTCCGTCGCAACGCCATCGTGGTGTTCATGTGCATTGAGTTAATGCTTAATGCAGCCAACTTGGCCTTTGTGGTTTTCGCACGAATTAACGGCACTTTGGACGGGCAGGTCGTTGCCTTCTTTGTGATGGTGGTGGCAGCGGCTGAGGTTGTTATCGGCTTGGCCATCATCATGGCCATCTTTGCTACCCGACGATCGGCTTCGATTGACGAAGCCAATTTGCTGAGGTCATGACCTAATGGAAACCATCGCCGCTGCAAGCGGCATTACCTCCCTGACCTGGCTACTGATCGCCTTGCCGGTTGCTGGCGCTTTGATTTTGCTCGGCTCAGGCCGTCGCACTAATGCTTTTGGACACCTTTTAGGTGTAGCCACTATCGCTGGATCTTTTGTTGTTGCTGTCCTGCTCTGGTTGAACATGCTAGGCAAATCATCGGATCAGCGTGCAACTCGTGACTTCTTGTTTACCTGGATGTCTTTGGGCCGGTTCAAGGTTGATGTGGCTTTGCAGTTGGATCAGCTCTCGATGGCATTTGTTCTGCTGATCACTGGCGTGGGTCTTTTGATTCATATCTATGCGGTGGGCTACATGCATGGGGACGATGGCCGTCGCAGATTCTTCGGCTATCTGAACCTCTTTGTCGCTTCCATGCTCCTGCTCGTTCTGGCGGACAGCTTTGCATTGCTGTACGTCGGCTGGGAAGGAGTGGGACTTGCTTCTTACCTCCTGATTGGTTATTACCAGACTCGCGAGAGTGCAGGTCCGGCTGCCAAGAAGGCATTTGTTGTCAACCGCGTGGGTGACATCGGTATGTCAGTGGCCATCATGGTCATGTTTGCCGCCTTTGGCACCGTCACCTTCCAAGGAGTCTTCGCGGCTGCACCGAGCGCTAGCACAGGCATTGTTACGGCCATTGGTTTTGCATTGCTTCTTGCGGCTTGTGGAAAGTCGGCGCAGTTTCCTCTCCAGTCGTGGCTCTTGGACGCGATGGAAGGCCCCACTCCGGTGTCGGCCCTGATTCACGCAGCGACCATGGTGACAGCTGGTGTGTATTTGATTGCGCGCTCGAACCCGATATTTGAGGTTGCTCCGAATGCGCAAATGGGCGTGATCGTTGTTGGGGTCATCACCTTGCTGGCCGGAGGAATCATCGCAAGTGCCAAAGATGACATCAAGAAGGCCCTTGCTGGTTCAACGATGAGCGCGATTGGTTTCATGATGCTCGCTGTTGGCCTTGGCAAGAGCGGCTATGTCTATGCCATTGCCTTCCTTCTGGCCCACGGATTCTTTAAGGCTGGCCTGTTCCTTGGCGCAGGTTCGGTCATGCACGGCATGAATGATCAGGTAAATATGCGCCGCTTTGGAGCGCTTCGATCCGTGATGGCCATTACAACTCTCACGTTCGGTTTGGGATACCTTGCCATTATCGGTATTCCGCCCTTGGCTGGTTACTTCACCAAGGATGTGATCATCGAGTCAGCAATGGCCCGCAACCCCATCATCGGAACTGCGGCCGTGATCGGCGCTGGACTCACGGCCTTTTATATGAGCCGCATCTTCTTCATGACCTTCATCGGCCCCAAGCGCTGGACGCAAGATGTGCACCCGCATGAATCACCGGTAGTGATGACTGCTCCGATGGTGATTTTAGCGATTGGTTCAGTGGCTTCTGGCTACCTGCTTATGCGTAACCAAACGTTGCAGCGTTGGCTTGAACCAGTCACCGGGTTTACCGAGCCTGATGGCGCCCTTAGGCCCCTTGTTCTGACTGGAATTACGTTAGCTGTGGTTGCACTGGGAATTATTGCAGCAGTGGTGCTGTTCCTTCGCCGTCCCATTCCCGAGACCGCACCCTCCAAAGTTTCAGTGTTGGTTTCAGCAGCTCGCCGGGACCTGTATGGCGATGCCTTTAACGAAGCAGTGTTCATGCGCCCGGGGCAGTGGTTGACGCGATCACTTGTTTGGGTTGATAACCGAGTCATCGACGGCGCCGTTAACGGGGTTGCTGCTGGTCTGGGTGGTTTGTCGGCTCGGGTTCGTCGAACCCAAACCGGCTATACCCGCTCCTACTCGCTGGTGATGCTCTCCGGTGCGCTCTTAGTCATTGTCTTACTTTGGATTGTGAGGCTCTGATATGAAAAACCTCCCGTGGCTGCTCATCGCAGGGTTGGTGCCCCTTGCTGGCACGGTGCTGATTGCTGTCTTGCCCCGTAAGTTTGAATTCCGTGCGCGCTGGATTGCCCTTGCTTCGTCTCTGGTCACGCTCGGCGTTGTCATTGCTATGGCGACCCAATTTAGTGTCGGCGGAACCCAAAAGTTTCAGTTCGTCACGTCGTATAAGTGGATTCCAGCCTTTGGCGTGAACTTCACCCTTGGGGTTGACGGAGTCGGGCTGGTCTTGGTGTGCCTTGCTGCCTGCCTGGTTCCCTTTGTCTTACTTGCGTCTTGGCGCGATGTTCAACCCGGTGGTTCGGTTAAGTCCTACTTCGGATTGATGCTGGTCCTTCAGACCGTGGTCATTTGGGTGTTCTCGGCCCTAGATGTCTTCTTGTTCTACTTGCTCTTTGAGGCAATGCTGATCCCGGCCTACTTACTCATCGGTCGATTCGGGGGCGCCCAGCGCTCCTACGCCGCCACTAAGTTCTTGCTCTACAGCTTGTTCGGTGGACTGGTGATGCTGGCCGCCTTGATTGGTCTGTATGTCGCAAGCCAAACGCTGCTGGGCAGTGGCACCTTCGACTTCCAAACTCTGAGTTCCTTGCAAATCAATTCCGGCTTGCAAAACCTTTTGTTCCTTGGGTTCTTCCTTGCGTTTGCTATTAAGGCCCCGCTATGGCCCCTACACACGTGGTTGCCTGATGCGGCCGCTGAAGCAACGCCAGGAACGGCAGTGCTGCTGGTTGCCTTGATGGACAAAGTTGGCACCTTCGGCATGATCCGTTACTGCCTCCAGCTCTTCCCGGATGCATCGCGAACGTTTGCCTTCACCATTTCAATCTTGGCGATCATTTCGATTATTTACGGCGCGCTGGTGGCCATTGGACAAACCGACATCATGCGTTTGATCTCCTACACGTCCGTATCCCACTTTGGATTCATCATTTTGGGAATTTTCGCCTTCACCAATCAGAGCCAAACCGGTTCGGTGTTCTACATGGTGGCCCACGGATTTAGTACAGCTGCGCTGTTCCTGGTTGCCGGCATGATGATCGCCCGCGGCAAGTCGCGCAACATCGCTGACTACTCGGGTGTGTTCAAAGTTGCACCGTTGCTTGCCGGCTTTGTTCTGATCGCCGGATTATCCGGACTTGCCTTGCCCGGCCTGGCCAGCTTCCCTGGTGAATTCCTAGTTCTGGTTGGGTCCTACCTGCGCTATCCGGCTTTGGCGATCATTGCAACGGTGGCCATCGTGCTTTCTGCGGTTTACATTCTCTGGCTTTACCAACGTGTGGCCACCGGTTCACCGCGAGGAGTAGTGGTCGGCACCTTCGGCGAAATTCGACGTCGTGAAGTGCTGGCCTTGTCCTCAATTGTTGCTCTCATGATTGGCCTTGGTGTGTACCCGCAGGTATTGACGCGCGTGATCGAGCCGACCGTAAAAACCACGATTACCCGAGTGGGTGCGGTTGAACTTGCACCCACCCAGATTAAGGACCAGGTAGACAAGCAGGTGAGCAAAAAATGAGTACCGTGCTTGCAGCAACTGATGGGCTGTTCCCAGCCCCGGTCCTGGAATACAAAGAGCTCGCTCCAGTCCTGATCGTTTTGGGTGCGGCCACGTTAGGTGTTCTTATCGAGGCATTCTTGCCACGAACCCTTCGCTTCCGTGCGCAGTTGGTGGTCACTTTCGGTGGCTTGGGCTTGGCGTTAGCTGCCTTGTTCCTAGCGGGCGAGCAGAACTCGATCCTGGCTGAAGGAGCCATCGCATGGGATGGCCCGGCGCGCTTTCTTCAAGGTTTGATTTTGGTTTTAGCTGTTGTGGCCTTCTTGCTCTTTACTGACCGCAAGATAGATCCGGGACGTGATGCATTTGCCCCACGTGTTTCGGCGGTGCCAGGCAGTCCTGAAGAGCAGGTTTTGACGCAGAAGCTCATCCAGCAAACTGAGGTGTATCCGTTAGCCCTGTTTTCCCTCAGCGGCATGTTGCTTTTCCCAGCATCTAACGACTTGCTGATGATGTTTGTCGCCCTTGAAGTGCTCTCCCTTCCGTTGTACCTCTTGGCTGGTATGGCTCGCCGTCGTCGATTGTTGTCACAAGAAGCTGCCTTGAAGTACTTCCTGCTGGGTGCGTATTCGTCGGCGTTCTTCCTCTTTGGTGCAGCACTGATCTATGGATATGCGAATTCATTGCGATTTAGTGTCATCGCCGCTGCCACCGCAAGCGGCACCTCATCTGAAGCGCTCTTGCTTGCTGGCATCGGACTGATCGCAGTTGGTCTACTCTTCAAAATTGGTGCAGCCCCCTTCCACGAGTGGACTCCAGATGTTTACCAAGGCGCACCAACGGTGGTCACAGCCTTTATGGCCGCCACGACCAAGGTCGCAGCTTTTGGTGCGTTAGTTCGTATCTTCTACGTAGCTTTCGGCCCCGTGCGCGATCAGTGGTTGCCGTTGATGTGGGTGATTTCGGCGCTGACCATGGTTGTCGGTGTCTTGTTTGCGCTTACGCAGCAGGAGATCAAGCGCATGTTGGCCTATTCGTCTATTGCCCATGCAGGATTCTTGCTCACTGGCGTGGTGGCTTTGTCTCCTAAGGGTGTCAGCGCGATCTTGTTCTATCTGGTGACCTATGGCTTTGCCACGATCGGTGCCTTCGGGGTGGTCATGCTGGTCCGCGATGGTGCAGGTGAGGCAAGTCATCTATCGGCCTGGGCAGGATTGGGTAAACGCTCACCAGGTGTAGCCGCACTCTTTTCGCTGTTCCTTTTGGCGATGGCGGGTATTCCTTTAACCAGTGGTTTCCCAGCGAAGTTCGCGGTATTTTCGGCAGCTTCTGCCTCCGGAGCCTCATGGTTGGTTCTCATCGGTGTTCTCACTAGCGCGGTTGCCGGGTTCTTCTATGTGCGAGTCATCGTCTTGATGTTCTTCACCGACCCGCAACCTGGTCAAACCACGACAGTTGCTATTCCATCCCTTGCAACCGCCCTTGCCTTGGCTGTATGTGCTGGTGTGACAGTGGTGCTGGGAGTTTTCCCCCAAATTGGGCTCGAAGTCGCCGATAGAGCGTCTTTGTTTGTCCGCTAGTAGCCTGACGACATGACCACCCCCTTTGGTCTTGAGGATTTGGACTCTGACCTGGAGTCCTCTCTGCGCGATGGCCTTGATGCGGTTGAGGCCCGATTGCGAGTGGCTGTTCAAAGTTCGGATTCCTTTGTTTCCGAAGCGGCCAGTTATTTAGTTGAAGCCGGTGGCAAAAGATTCCGGCCCTTGTTGACGTTGTTGGCCGCGCATTTTGGAGATCCAACGCGAAGCCAAGTTATCGACGCTGCAACAGTGGTTGAAATTACTCACTTGGCCACGCTGTATCACGACGATGTGATGGATGAGGCCGCGTTGCGCCGTGGTGCTGCTTCGGCCAATGCCCGCTGGGATAACAGTGTTGCGATCTTAACTGGGGATTTTCTCTTTGCCCGTGCCTCACAGATCTTGGCTGACCTTGGTCCGCAGGCTGTATTGCTCCAAGCCCTGACCTTCGAACAATTAGTCAGTGGTCAGATTCGGGAAACCATTGGCCCAAGTGATGGCCAGGATCGGGTCCAGCATTATTTGAGCGTGGTTGCTGAGAAGACCGGTTCACTGATAGCCACGAGTGGGCTTTTTGGTGCGATGTTCTCTGGTGCTTCCGAATCAATTCAGCACACGATGAAGGAATTTGGTGCATCCATTGGTGTTGCATTTCAGCTCAGCGATGATGTGCTCGATGTTGCCTCTGACTCGAGCGAATCCGGAAAGACTCCAGGCACGGACTTGCGCGAAGGTGTCCTGACCTTGCCAGTGCTTCAAGCACTAGCTGTAGATGATGCGCCGGCACGTGAGATTGGTCGGCTCATTGGTCCTGAGTTGGCACAAGCTCCGGCTAATGAAGTCGACCAACGCATTGAGCAGGCCTTGACCTTGTTGCGCACCCATGAAGGAATGAATCTGGCCCGAGCCGAGTTGAGCCGGTGCGCTAGCGATGCCAGAAAACTGCTGGAACCACTTCCCGATGGTGCCGCCAAGCAGGCGCTGGCAGCCCTAACTGAGGTTGTCGTTAGCCGCTCTGTTTAGCAAGTTCTTTGTTCTTTTGAGCCGTAGCAAAACCATCGATGGCCAAAATAGTCAGTGCGATCCACACGAGGGCAAATCCGATGAACCGGGTGAGGGTCATTGCTTCATGGAATACCCAAAGACCGAGCATGAATTGAATCGTCGGATTGGTGTATTGCATCAGGCCCATGAGCGAGAGCGGAATCTTGGGTGTGGCGTATCCAAAAAATAGCAGCGGAACGACAGTTAAGATTCCCAAACCCATCAGCAGGATTGAAGTCCCTAAGCCTTGTTGCGTGGTGGTTAACTCATGGCGATGCGACAGCACAGCAAGCATGACCAGCGCGGGCACGAACATGGCGCCGGTTTCAATGCCGACACTTTCCAGCGCAGGTGCATGGCCTAACTTCTTAGTCAGGCCATAGAAGGCAAACGTGATTCCTAAGGCCAGCGCGATCCAAGGGACACCACCGTAACCCACCGTCAAAATCCCAACCGCAAGTCCAGCGATGCCAAGGGAAACCCATTGCCAGCTACGAAGACGCTCTCGCAAGATCACTACGGCGAGAAAAACGGTGATCAGCGGATTGATGTAGTACCCAAGGGCACCTTCAACCACCGCATGAGATGCCACTGCATAGGCATAAACCGTCCAGTTAACCGACAGGATTAACCCACCCAGGGCGCAGGCGATGACTGCAGTGCGCGTGGTGAGTGTCTTTTTCACAAGCGCCCAGCGTCGCCCAATCGTCACGATGATGGCGACGAAAATCAGTGACCAGACAACTCTGCTTGCCGAAATTTCAAAGACGTTGACGCCTTTGAGTAGCGCAAAGTACAGCGGGAAAAAGCCCCACACGGCGTAAGCCGCCAAGGCGGCAACTAAACCCTTGCGGTGTGAGGTCAGCTGATCGTCCAGGTGTCATTGCCGGCGATCAGTGCAGCCAAGTCGGGTGCTCCAGAACTTTGGGCTTGGGCTACTTGATCCCTGAGCAAAGTGTCGTAGGTCGGGCGCTCAACCGAACGGAAGATGCCCATTGGAGTTTGATCCAAGTTTTCCGAGTTGGACAACCGAGACAGAGCAAATGCCAGCCCAGGATCATTGGCGTGAGCATCGTGCACAAGCACGCTATCGAGACCAACGTCGGCGACTTTTGCAGTTTGGATGGAGCCATCAGCTGCACGGATTACGCCGTTTTCGCGCTCGGCGCCAAAGACGATGGGTTCGCCGTGCTCAAGCCGGATGATGTGTTGTTCCTTTTCTTCGCCATCCTTGAGACCATCGAAGACACCGTCGTTGAAGATTGGGCAGTTTTGGTAGATCTCTACGAGGGCGGTTCCATCGTGTTCGGCCGCTGCTCGTAGAACCGAGGTCAGGTGTGCACGGTCCGAGTCCATAGTGCGAGCAACGAAAGTTGCTTCGGCTCCTAGTGCCAACGAGACCGGGTTGAAGGGGTAGTCCAGGGAACCCATAGGGGTCGACTTGGTGATTTTGCCTTGTTCGGACGTGGGCGAGTACTGACCCTTGGTCAGACCATAGATCCGGTTGTTGAACAACAAGATCTTGAGGTTGACGTTACGTCGCATGGCATGAATGAGGTGGTTGCCACCAATGGATAGCGCGTCACCGTCGCCGGTAACGACCCAAACGGACAGGTCCTTGCGGGTGGTTGAAAGTCCCGTTGCGATGGCTGGGGCGCGACCGTGGATGGTGTGCAGGCCATAGGTGTTCATGTAATACGGGAATCGCGAAGAACAGCCGATGCCTGAGACCCAGACAATGTTTTCTCGCTTCAGACCCAGTTCTGGCATAAAGCCTTGGACGGCAGCCAAAATCGCGTAGTCACCACAGCCGGGGCACCAGCGCACTTCTTGGTCCGACTTGAACTCCTTGGCGCTTTGTGGCTCATCTGCGCTGGGCACAAGGGCTAGGGAGGGGAACTTAATGGTGTCAGACACTCTTAATCACGTCCTCAATAACGCCGGCAAGTTCTTCTGCCTTGAAGGGCAACCCGCGGACTTGGTTGTAGGAGATGGCATCAACGAGGTATTTCGAACGAACCAACATGACAAGTTGCCCAAGATTCATCTCTGGAACAACCACCTTCTTGTAACGCTTGAGTACCTCTTCGGTATTGGCTGGGAAGGGGTTGACGTGACGGAAATGGGCTTGAGCCACTTTCATCCCAGCTTCACGTACTCGACGGCAGCCGGCTCCGATGGGACCGTAGGTCGAGCCCCATCCCAAAACCAGTACGTCGGCATCCCCGGTGGGGTCATCCACGAATAGCGGATCAATGTCATTGGCAATGCCGTCGACCTTGGCTTGCCGGGTGCGCACCATGAAGTCGTGGTTGGCCGGGTCGTAGGAGATGTTGCCACTGCCGTCAGCCTTTTCAATGCCACCAATTCGGTGCTCAAGCCCTGCTGTGCCTGGGATGGCCCACGGCCGCGCCAAGGTTTGAGGATCACGTTTGAATGGCCAGAACACCTCGGTGCCATCAGCCAAGGTGTGGTTCGGCCCGGTGGCAAATTCAATCTTCATGTCGACAAGCTCGTCAAGGTTGGGCAACTTCCATGGCTCGGAGCCGTTGGCAAGGTAACCATCGGAGAGTAGGAACACTGGAGTGCGGTACTTCGTGGCGATCCGGCAGGCTTCAATGGCCGCGGCAAAACAATCAACGGGACTGTTGGGCGCAATCACCGGAACAGGTGCTTCGCCATTTCGCCCGAACATCGCTTGAAGTAGGTCGGATTGTTCAGTCTTGGTGGGCAGTCCGGTCGATGGTCCACCGCGTTGAATGTCAATGATGACCAAGGGAAGTTCCATCGACACCGCAAGTCCGATCGTTTCGGATTTCAAAGCGATACCAGGACCTGACGTTGTAGTCACGGCAAGCGCGCCACCGAAGGATGCGCCAAGGGCTGCACCAATGCCAGCGATTTCATCTTCGGCTTGCATGGTGACTACACCAAATTTTTTGTGCTTACTCAATTCGTGCAAAATATCGCTGGCCGGAGTAATCGGGTAAGCGCCTAGGAATACCGGCAAACCGGATCGCTGACCGGCAGCCACTAAGCCGTAGGAAAGAGCGGTGTTCCCGGTGATGTTTCGGTACGTTCCGGCATCCATGGGAGCGGGCTTGACCTCATAGGAAACCGCGAAATCTTCAGTGGTTTCACCGAATGCGTGGCCGGCTTTGAAGGCAGCCAAGTTGGCGGCCAAGATGTCGGGCTTCTTACCGAATTTTTGGGTAAGGAATTCAACGGTGCCTTCGGTTGGGCGGTTGTAGAGCCAACACAACAGGCCCAGAGCGAACATGTTTTTTGAACGCTCGGCATCCTTTTTTGAGATGTCAAAGCCCTTGAGCGCTTCAACGGTCATTGATGTTAGGGCGATGGGGTGGACGCGGAAACTTTCGAGCGAACCGTCTTCTATGGGGTTCGATTCGTAACCTACTTTTTGTAATGCTCGCTTTGAAAATTCATCAGTGTTGACGATGATTGATCCACCGCGGGGCACGTCGTCGATGTTGGCTTTAAGGGCTGCCGGGTTCATCGCTACCAAAACATTGGGTGCATCGCCGGGGGTCATGATGTCGCGGCTGGCAAAGTGCAATTGGAAGCTGGAAACACCGGCTAGAGTTCCGGCAGGGGCGCGGATCTCAGCGGGAAAGTTAGGCAAGGTGGACAAGTCATTGCCGAATGAAGCAGTCTCTGAGGTGAATCGATCACCGGTTAACTGCATTCCGTCGCCGGAGTCGCCGGCAAAGCGGATAATGACACGATCGAGGGGCACGACCTGCTTGGTCACGAAGCCATCCTTAGTGTTGATTTGAACCGGTTTGACCCTACCGGAGCGTAGGTTGGTTAGGCGTGCGGAGGAACTATTCATCAGGAGGGGTTGTGACACAGGACACAACTGAGGTTGTAGTGGCCCTTGATGGCCAGCCTGTTCGGTTGATGGCCTTTGAAGCGGGGCTGGCCTGCTGTGGGGTCGAGTACTCCGCCGCGTCTGGATTGCTCAGCCAGCTTGCACAAGAACTGCCTATTGAGCAGTTCGCACCCTTGGACGTGGCCAATGTATTGGTTATTTCCGGAACGATTACTCACGCGCTGGCCCCAGCAATTCGGGCTTTGCACGAACGACTGGGTCCTGGCACGCGCGTGTTGTCCTTTGGAGCCTGTGCTGCAACCGGTGGCCCGTACTGGGATTCCTACGCAGTTCTTGATGGCGTTGATCGGATTATTCCCGTTGATGTGTATGTCCCGGGATGTCCTCCAACGCCGCAGGCGCTCATTGAAGGTTTGAAAGCGTTGCGAGCCATGGCATGACAAATCAAGAGTGGATCAAAAAATTTCACGCGCAGCAATCCCGCGACTGTTTCGACACCGTCTCTTTCGATGTGGAGCTAACGGTTTGGAAACCTGCGGTAGAAGCATTGAAACCTTTATTCGAGCGCTTTGAATTTCTTACGGCTGTTGATCAAGTCTCAGCGGGCATCTTACTGGTTTTGTGCCTACAAGATCGTGAAGGTTGCCATGTGTTGTTGCGCACGCAATGCGTTGCTGGTACGCCGGTTGAATCCTTGACGCCAATCTTTTCGGGCGCCGCTTGGCATGAGCGCGAAGTCAGCGAAATGTTTGGCGTTGAATTCGAGGGTGGATCCCCAGCGAAGTTGCTCTTGAACCAAGATAGCCCGATCAACCCGATGCTGAAATCCTTCTTGCTGGCTAGTCGAGAGGATCAGCGATGAACTCTGATTCCGCACATGGATCAATTGCGCTCAATCCATCTGATTGCACATCATGCATGTTGTGTGTCAAGGAATGTCCGGACAAGTGCATTCACATTGAGTCGCACCCAGTTGTCACCGATACCGGTGGGGCGCGGCCGGTAACCATTTCTGCCTTGGATCGATTCGCGATTGATTTCGGACTGTGCATTTACTGTGGAATCTGTATTGATGTGTGTCCCTTTGACGCGTTGGCTTGGGTTGCTAGGTCAACGGTCCCAGGTCAAGAACGCCAAGGTTTGATCCATGAAATGGACCAGTTAGCGTCCGATTGGCCCGCTCAAGAGCCAACTTAGGACCTTTTGACCTATCTGCACCCCGAAGAGTCAACAAGCATGGACCTGAAGGGGAGTGGTTGCTGTGTCTAGGGTGCGGCGCCGATTCTCGCTATCGATGTTTAGTGTGCTTGGACTTGACGTCGTTGTATTCATAGCGCTGGTGTTGTTCATCATTTTCCATGCCACCTCTCCGGCTCCAGTACCTGTTCAACCCAGGCCTGAGGCCACCGTGGTTGCACCACCCGATGATTTTGGCGATGGCGCTCAATCGCAGCAAAGCCTTCAACTTCAAGTGCTTCCTGGCGTGCTGACGTTGCGTACCTACCCGTTGGGATCGAATCCAAACGCCTCGACGGTTGTTCTCAAGAAGTCCCAGCAGGCGAACTCAACAACAGCCCAGTTTTCGGGTCAGCTCAATGTGATGGTTGTTACGGATGAACGCAGCGGCGAGTTTGGCTGGTCACTTTCTGCATCTGTGAGCCGTGTTGGCCGATCCCGCTTTGCTGGGGGCTCCAGAGTCTTCATCGCACCAACGTGTGGTGAGGCAACCGACAGGCAAGGATTTGACTATAAGAAATCGGGGAAGGTGGTTGTGAACAATTACAGGGAAGTTACGTCGGCTCCGGGCCACTTTGTTGGTAAGCCTGCCGTGATCACCGGCACTGTTGTGTTGTGCTCAAAAGACTTGTCGAAGTCCCTCGTCAGCCAATCAACCTCTGGCTTGTATTCGGTTGGGGGAAAAATCACGGTGGATCAACCCGCGTCATCGCTGCCTTACGTGGCTGTGCTCACGATAACCCTGTTTTGACCACGCCTTCGACCTAGCGGTAGTTGACAAATTGCGTTGCGAAATCGAAGTCAGCACCCTTGACCAATGTCTGGACCTCTTGCAAATCATCACGTGACTGGCTGGTGACGCGAAGTT
>CAIXNN010000045.1 GCA_903920865.1 uncultured Actinomycetes bacterium | reverse complement strand
GTTCCGAGCGCAGCGATCGTCCGGTTCGTTCCGAGCGCAGCGATCGTCCGGTTCGTTCCGAGCGCAGCGATCGTCCCACTCGTACTCAACGCGATGACTCTGCAAGCCCGCGCACTCGCGGGCCTAAGAAGTCACCTCATGCTGGTTCGGCGCCCAAGGCAAAGAAGCCTCATCGCAAGGGTGCTTCATCGCGGGTCACCGCCGCTGGTGATCGTGACGAAGCCCGCCCTGTGCGTGCAGCTGGTGCGAAGCCAAGTCGTTCGAAGAAGACTGGTGTGGCTAGTTCGGCGCGTACCAAGTCCACGTCATCACGCTCTTCTGGTCCAAAAGCTGGAGCGAAGAAGGCGGCACGACCCAAGTCACGGGCTGCGAAGCGACCAACGCGCGCTCACTAGTGACTTCGTGGGGCGCTGAAGGTTCCAGGCGAAACTTCAACATCTAAGTAGGTTCGCCTGCCTTCAAGTCCTTGGTCAATCACGTCTGGACCAAAGACGTGATCAAACATCAGGTTTGCCCCAGGCCAACCGAGAACAGAAGCCAGACCATCAGATGCCGGTGAGTGGTAGTCCAGGGCCTTGTAGGCCTTGGTCATCAATTGGACGCGACGAGCTTCTACAGCGCCGGCCTGGGCATCAGTTCGTGGCTGAGCCATTGCGTGCAAGGTCGTCCAATGCGCGGTCAAATCAAGTAAGAACTCTTTAGCGGGCTCAAGTCCGTCAGGGGTCAGATACATCAACACGGACATCGTTGAACCAATTTGATTTGTGAAGTATGGATCGGGCGCTGGTTCGGGTCCAGCGCGGTGGGCAATCAAAGCAGGCCAGTGCTTCTTGAGAACTTCGGCATAGCCCAACATCCATCGCCCGTAGTAGGTGCGATCAAAAATCACATCGGCGATCGGCAGCAAGTCTGCGCCCAAAATTAAAACCTGAGGCATTTCGAAAATCACGGTAGTCAAGGCGGGGAAGTCATAACCTTGCGCGGGCCACACATGAAACAGGTGCTCGTTGAGCTTGTCCTGACGATGAAAGCGGTAAGCGGTGAGCCTGCTAATTTTGGGGTCACAGAAATTTTGTAGACGAACTCTTCCTGCTTCGTTTTCGGGACCGGCTTGTATGGTGCGATCTGCAATTGCTTCGTCGACACTCATCGCCTCTAGATCAATGGCTGCCCGCACTATGTCGAGCTGGGCTTGGTTGAGCCCGAGTGAGTCTTCAGCGTCAATGGGGTACATGGCGATCCTTCGTGCGAGAACTAGGTGATCTTGTGCTGCGACTTAGACAATGACATCGTCTGGGTGTTTGAATACAAAGCCAGCATCTCGCAATTTCTTACTTGAGACCTGCTTCATAGGGGTTTTCAACTCCCCGCGGAATTCAAGGTGCCCCAAACCGGCCGCATCGGCGAGGCGATCAAAGGTTTCTTTGTTTGTCGGGGAGGGCGCGATGTCGGGGACACAGTTGTAGGCACCGGTGAGGTTGTTATCGAGCACGTAGAGCAGGGCATCGGCTACATCCTCCACGTGGATTCGGTGTAGTCGACCGTCGGCGGCAAAGGAAACCGAACCACCCATGTGTTCGTGGGCAAGTTTGACTCGTGCGGTGAAGTCGATATCACGTGGGTGTCCATAGATGTCGGCTAAGCGCAGGACGGTTCCACCGGGGCTGGACAGAACGGCATCTTCGGCTAGCGAGTAGTACACCGTCGATGGTTCTTCCGAGTTGGCTCGCGGGGTTTGTTCATCAATGACATCGCTTGAACTTTGCAGGCCATCGGCATACACCGAGATAGACGACATGAAGACCACCCGGGGGAGGGCCTGGACGGAGCTTTGACAGGAAGCAACTAAGACGTCGCGGTAGGACTGTTCGCGCTCTTCAACGGTGCGCGATTGCATGATCGGAGGTGAGACCGAAACCAAGATCGCATCGCAACCTTGGGCTGCTGCCTTGACAGCCTCAACGTCAGCCCCGCGAACAACTAATCCCTTATCGGCGACTTGCTCAATTTCTGCAATGCGTGAGTCTCGAGTAGTGGTTGCCACCACTTCCCAGCCACGGGCTTTGGCCCGGCTGGCAACTTCGAGTCCAGCGTTTCCGCATCCAAGAACCAGTAACTTCATAGCCGGCCTTTCGTGCGTGCGCCTGTTACGCGTGTGGCTGATGTGACGTGCGCCATAACTTCTACGCGTAGCGAGCACCTTAGTCCTGCCAGTGTCGCCTATCTCACGCATACCTGGTTGGCTTTTTGGCATCCCTATAAGGCACGCTAGAGGTCTACCGCAGGGTGGAAAACAAGCGAAAGCGAGTCGAGATTCATGACAGTCCCAGGTTTTGAAAACGCACCCACAAAGAACAAGAAACTTCTTGAATGGGTTGAGCAGACTGCAGCATTGACCCAACCAGATCGTATTGAGTGGTCTGATGGCTCACAAGAAGAGTGGGATCGCTTGACTGCTCTCTTGGTTGAACAAGGCACGTTCATCAAACTCAATGAGGCAAAGCGCCCTAACTCATTCTTGGCACGCTCTAACCCCAAAGATGTTGCACGCGTCGAAGACCGCACCTTCATTTGCTCGCTTGACGAAGCTGACGCTGGTCCGACAAACAACTGGCGTGATCCGGTAGAGATGAAGACTGAATTGAAGTCTTTGTTCGCAGGTTCCATGAAGGGCCGCACGATGTACGTGGTGCCCTTCTCAATGGGTCCGCTGGGTTCACGCATTGCTCAGCTTGGCGTAGAAATCACGGACAGCCCCTACGTTGTGGTCAACATGCGCATCATGACGCGCATGGGTCGGGCCGCACTTGATCTGATCGGTGAAGACGGCGACTTTGTTCCGGCCTTGCACACCGTCGGTTCGCCGTTGACGCAAGGCCAAGCCGACGTCGCGTGGCCCTGCAGCGAGACCAAGTACATCGTGCACTTCCCAGAAACCCGCGAGATCTGGTCCTACGGTTCTGGTTACGGCGGAAACGCCCTGCTGGGCAAGAAGTGTTTCGCCTTGCGCATCGCTTCAGTGATGGCACGCGATGAGGGCTGGCTGGCCGAGCACATGCTCATCCTCAAGCTCACTTCGCCTAAGGGCAACACCCACCACATTGCCGCGGCTTTTCCATCGGCTTGTGGCAAAACCAACCTCGCCATGCTCGAGCCAACCATTCCTGGCTGGAAGGTGGAAACCGTTGGTGATGACATCTGCTGGATGCGCTTTGGCGAAGATGGTCGCTTGTACGCGATTAATCCAGAAGCTGGATTCTTTGGTGTCGCTCCTGGTACCGGAGATAGCACCAATGCAAACGCCATTGCCGCACTGCACGGCAACGTGATCTTCACCAACGTTGGCTTGACTGATGATGGTGACATTTGGTGGGAGGGCTTGACCGACGAAGCTCCGGCTCACTTGATTGACTGGAAGGGCAACGACTGGACTCCTGCTTCAGAAGATCCAGCGGCACACCCCAACGCTCGCTTTACCGCTCCTGCCGATCAGTGCCCGATCATCGCCGACACGTGGGAGGACCCCGCAGGTGTTCCCATCGACGCGATCTTGTTCGGTGGCCGTCGTGCCACCAACGTCCCGTTGGTTAATGAATCCTTCGACTGGGAGCACGGTGTATTTATCGGCGCCACTGTCTCATCCGAGCAAACAGCTGCTGCTGAGGGAACCGTTGGTGCGCTACGCCGCGACCCCTTCGCCATGCTTCCGTTCTGTGGCTACAACATGGCCGACTACTGGGGCCACTGGCTCAAGATCGGAAAGTCAACTCAGGCTGACAAGCTGCCCAAGATCTTCCAGGTCAACTGGTTCCGCAAGAACGCGGAAGGCAAGTTCATCTGGCCAGGCTTTGGTGACAACTCTCGGGTGCTCGCATGGATCATTGGCCGCCTTGAAGGCGACCTTGATGCAGTGGAGACTCCAATTGGCCGCTTGCCCAAGATCGAGGATCTCAACCTTGATGGACTGGACATCTCCAACGAGACCATCAACGAGTTGTTCAAAGTCGACGCAGCCTCATGGACGGCTGAAGCTGACTTGACTCAGGAATATTTCCAGCAGTTCGGTGAGCACACGCCAAAAGAGTTGTACGCGCAGCTTGATGGTTTGAAGCAACGCCTGTCTTAGAAAAGTTCCTTCCCCGTATTGAGCCCGCCAAGAATCTTGGCGGGCTCAATTATTTCGCCGGGCCTACAGCGCTGGGGGATTGAGCGTGGCCACCATCATGGCTTTGATGGTGTGCATTCGGTTCTCCGATTGATCAAAGATCACATCAGCATTTGCCTCAAAGACTTCGTGACTAACTTCAACACCGTCCAATCCAAATGCAGCGTGGATTTGTTCACCAATCTCGGTGCGACGATCGTGGTATGCCGGCAGGCAATGCATCAACTTGACTGCAGAATTCCCGGTTCGCTCAAGTTGGTGCGCATCAACGCGGTAAGGCTTAAGGGCTGCGATGCGCTGGGACCACACATCCTTTGATTCACCCATTGATACCCACACGTCGGTGGAAACGAAATCCGCGCCAGACAAGCCTTGATCGAGGTCATCGGTGATCGTTATTCGCGCGCCAGATTTCTCAGCCAGGGCTTGGGCGGTGAGCACTATGGATTCTTCAGGCTGCAAAGAAGTCGGTGCGCATAAGCGCACATCGAGTCCAAGCAAAGCTCCGGTAATCAAGGTTGAATTGCCCACGTTATTGCGCGCATCGCCGATGTAGGTGTGGCTGATTTGTCCCAAGGCTTTGCTGCAGTGCTCGCGCATGGTCAAAATGTCGGCGAGCATCTGAGTGGGGTGAAACCGATCGGTTAGCCCATTCCACACCGGCACCCCGGCGTAACGAGCAAGCTCTTCAACCGATTCCTGGCTGGATCCACGAAACTCGATGCCGTCATACATTCGGCCCAAGACCCGCGCGGTATCAGCGATTGATTCCTTATGGCCAATCTGCGATCCATCGGGGGATAGGTACGTTACGGAAGCTCCTTGATGGGCAGCAGCAACCTCAAAGGCTGCTCTAGTCCTAGTGGAGGTCTTCTCAAAAATGAGCGCGATGCAACGCCCAATGAGACGTTGCTCTTCGGTGCCGGCTTTGCGGTCAGCTTTCAGGGCGGCGGCATAGGCCACCAGGGCGATGAACTCTTCGCTGGTGTGGTCTTGTTCTTTGACCAAACTGCGGCCCTGCCAAGTGGCTAGCACTGTGGTTCCCTTCGCTTGGTTGTTCTTATGGTGGCACGAGTACTTGATAAAAGCGGCGACCCGCCGTCCCAAGCGAACTTGGAAGGGCGGGTCGACGAAGTTAGTTCGTGATCCGTCCGATCAGAGCGGGCGAACTGCGTCAGCCTGGGGACCCTTAGGACCTTGCACCGTTTCAAACTCGACGAGCTGTCCATCGTTCAGGCTGCGGTAGCCATCTGACTGGATAGCAGAGAAGTGGACAAATACATCGGCTCCACCCTCGGTTTCAATGAAGCCGAAGCCCTTTTCTGCGTTGAACCACTTCACTGTTCCTTGCTGTGCCATGCGTAACTCTTTCCTTACAGGGGGGACGACCACACGTTATGGACGCCGGTCGACGTGCTGCGTGCGTCCCGCGAGTTCGGAAAGTTCCGGCCAAGCTTGATCGAACGGTCAGTTTTACGACCACCACAAATCTACCATGATCGCGCCCGGTGACTGCTTTCTGGCGATGATTTGACTTTCTTGCGGCAGCCACCGCGTAAGGTGTGGGGCTATGGCATCACTTGAATTAGCTGAAGACCTAGCGCGTCTTGATGCCACCTTGACCAGCGTTGAAAAAGTTCTCAATATTCCTAAGTTGCTCGCTGAAGCCGGTGAACTTGAAACTCAAGCCGCAGCTCCGGACCTGTGGGATGACCAAGCAAATGCTCAAGCCGTCACAAGTCGCCTTTCGTTCGTCCAAGGAGAGATTAGAAAAGTCGCGGAACTGCGTCAGCGTTTAGATGATGCGAAGGTCTTGCGCGAACTTGGTGAAGCTGAAAGTGATGGAAGTATTCAGGCTGAAGTTCAAGGCGAAATTGACGCACTGGAGAAGTTGGTCGGTGAGATTGAAGTTCGCACGCTCCTAAACGGGGACTATGACCAGCGCGAAGCACTGGTCACGATTCGATCCGAAGCCGGTGGGGTGGACGCGGCCGACTGGGCCCAGATGTTGATGCGCATGTACTTACGTTGGGCCGAGAGACATGGCTACCCGACCGAGATCTATGACATTTCTTATGCCGAAGAAGCTGGTATCAAGTCTGCAACCTTTGCGGTCAAGGCTCCCTATGCCTACGGGACGTTAAGCGTCGAGCAGGGGACGCACCGGTTGGTACGTATTTCCCCCTTTGACAATCAGTCCCGTCGCCAGACCTCATTTGCTGCCGTGGAAGTCTTGCCGGTCACGGCGCAAACCGACCACGTCGATATTCCTGAAAATGAAATCCGCGTGGATGTCTTTCGTTCCAGTGGTCCGGGTGGTCAGAGTGTCAACACCACTGACTCAGCGGTGCGGTTAACGCACATTCCGACCGGCATCGTTGTCTCCTGCCAAAACGAGAAGTCTCAGATTCAAAACCGCGCTGCCGCATTGCGCGTCTTGGAGTCACGCCTGTTGGAGCGACGTCGCCAAGAAGAGCGCGCCGAGATGGATGCACTTAAGGGAGACACCACCGGGTCATGGGGCAACCAGATGCGCTCCTACGTCTTGCAGCCGTACCAAATGGTGAAAGATTTGCGCACCGAATTTGAGACCGGCAATATCAGCTCTGTCCTTGATGGCGACATTGATGAGTTCATTGAGGCCGGGATTCGCTGGCGCCGGCAGTCTGAGGCCTAACCCAGACCCCAGGGCAGGGAATAGGCAGGCGTACGGCACAGTTGTTATCTCTAGAGCAGGTCAAAAACTGCTCTAGAGCCATCACGATCTGGAGTCCTCAGTGCAATTGCCACCCTTGGTCGAGCCAGCAGCCGAACTCACCGTTGACGAGGTTCGTCGCTACAGCCGTCACATCATCATTCCTGAAGTGGGAATGGATGGACAAAAGCGCCTGAAGAACGCGCGCGTGCTGTGTGTGGGTGCAGGTGGCCTAGGTTCTCCGGCGCTGATGTATTTGGCCGCAGCTGGCGTGGGCACGTTGGGCATCGTGGAGTTTGACGAGGTTGATGAGTCCAACTTGCAGCGTCAGATCATTCACCGTCAAAGCGACATTGGCCGCCCGAAGGCTGAATCGGCGCGCGACACAGTCAACGAGATCAACCCTTACGTCAATGTTGTAGTGCACAACGAGCGCTTGGATAACTCCAACGTTTTAGAAATTTTTGCCCAATACGACTTAATCGTTGATGGCACCGACAACTTTGCTACTCGCTACATGGTTAACGATGCAGCTGTGTTGCTGCACAAGCCATATGTGTGGGGCTCGATTTACCGGTTCGAAGGTCAGGCCTCGGTCTTTTGGGAAGAGCATGGTCCGCAGTACCGCGACTTGTATCCAGAGCCACCGCCGCCGGGCATGGTTCCGTCCTGTGCGGAAGGTGGCGTGCTCGGTGTTCTGTGTGCATCGATTGGCTCGATCATGGGCACTGAAGCCATCAAGCTCATTACCGGAATCGGCGAGACTCTCTTGGGCCGGTTGATGATTTATGACGCCTTGGAAATGAGCTACCGAACGGTCAAGATCCGCAAGGATCCCAATGGTGAGCCCATTACCGAGCTCATTGACTATGACTACTTCTGCGGCACGGTCAGCGAAGAGGCCACCGAGGCTGTCAAGGACTCAACCATTAGCGTCAAGCAACTCAAGGACATGCTCGATGCCCGTGAGCGTGGCGAAACTGACTTTGAACTCATTGACGTGCGCGAGCCCAACGAGTGGGACATCGTTCACATTGACGGTGCGACCTTGATTCCTAAGGGCGAGTTCCTCAACGGCAACGCACTTGCTGGGTTACCCACGGATAAGCCGATCGTCTTGCACTGCAAGGTCGGTGGCCGCTCGGCTGAGGTGCTGGCCGTGGTCAAGGGTGCCGGTTTTGCTGATGCCGTTCACGTCGGTGGTGGCGTGGTGGCATGGGTCAGTCAGATTGAACCCGAGAAGGCTTCGTACTAAGTAGGCAATCAGTCTTTCTTAGCCTTCTTGCCGAGGCCGTCATCAATGAAATCGCAGGTCTTGTGGGTGTTGTCACAAAACGGCTTAGCGTTGCTGTGACCGCAGCGGCAGAGGAAGAACTTTGAACCTTCACGGATCAAAGACCCGTCAGGGGCAATGATCTGCGTTGGACCTTCTACTTGGTACCAGCCATTTTCCGTGACCGTGATCTTGACGCTTGATTCCTCGCTCATAACTCCTGCTTCGTTAGTTGGTGTTCCTCATTGTGGTTCATGTTCATCGCAAGCGCATCTGCTACTTAGCCGAAGAGTAAACCGCGCTTGACCAACCATTGCGAACACAGCCAGCCGATCGGTACCGGAATCCAGAAGGTGACCACGCGGTAGAGCAAGACGGTGGAAAGAGCTGTAGCCGCATCAACGCCGGCGGCTGTAAGGCTGGCGGTGAGCGCCACTTCGACTGCTCCCAAGCCACCAGGGGTGGGAACAGCTGAGGCCACTGCGCTTCCAGCCAGGAAGACCAGCGCAATAGCTGGAATGGATGCGTTATTTCCGTAGGCGCGTAAACAGGCCACCAAAGTGAAGATGTAGGCCAGGTTCATCAAAATATTTCCACCAAAGCCGGTGATGAGGGCTCGCGGATTTTGCAGGATTTCTAGTAAGCGAGGCAGCCCTTGTCTGACGTAGGGCCCAATGCGCCGCATGGCGTATCGACGAAGGGGGGCAATGGCGAGTGCAATCAAAAAGACGATCACGATAATTCCAACCGTCAGCACGATGCCTTCCGACGGAGTGAAGACCGCTTGCGGACCGGTGCCTGCTAGTGCGCCGAAAATGAGAACCATAAGCAAACTTGCAATGACAGCTGAGACTTGGGTGACACCCACGGATGCAACTGCTGTTGCAGGACCTACTCCACTTCGTTGTAAAAACGAGGTGTTGACACTTACTGCGCTGACAACGCCAGGGGCGAAGAGTCCGTAGTAGGTGGCAGCAAAGTGTGCAAGCAGAGCTGGTATGGCCCGAATCTTGGTTGGCGTAAAGCCGATCAAACTCAGCGTGCCGCCCACATAGGTAAGGAAGGACAAAACTAAGGCGGCGATAACGAATCCAAGTTCGGCTTTGCCCAAAATTTGGCGGATGTCCAACGTGCCAATCTGCGAAATCAAGAAGTAGGCGGCGATGGACAGGCCGACGGCGCTAAAGATGGTGCGCGATTGGAAGCGCGCCAGACCAGGTTGCTCATCAACCTCTTGCGGGGTTAGCTCCCCAACGCTTTGCTGCACCTGCTTGAGTAACCCCTTGTTTGCCTTGATTAGGGCCTTGGTCGAACTTGACATCGAAAGCGGCTGTAACAGCGCAAGGCAGTTAGCTACGGGTTGTTCGCCCAGCACGCGGACCGCAGCTTCAACGCTGCGTTGGCTTCCCACCAGTGCTGCCGTTGTGACCAGGAGTTCGGCGACGTCAAGGCTGAGAGCGAAGTTAGAGGCAGCAACTTCACCATCTCGAAAGTCGGTGATGACCGCGCTTGTGTCATCGCGAATATGGATGCGATCTGCAGAAAGTGACTTGTGGGCAATCCGCGACTTGTGCAGTTCGGCAACCGATTTCCAGATGGAATCTAAGGTGCGATCGGTAATTGCGGAGGGTTCGACGTGATTTAGTGGGGTTGCGTGTTCAGAGACGTAGGCAAGGGCTGCGGCATAAACACCGACCTCAGTCACGGCCGCAAGTTTGCGAACCGATGCTTCAGTGGCTTGGGCGGCAAAGTTGAGCATGGTTTCATGTTCAAAGTTGCGGCGAAGTGAGAGGAAAGCCGGACGAGCGGCAGGGCGGATGACTCGTAATTGCCGCCAGAGGTAACCGACAATGCCAGCCCCTTCTTGGTCGCGGTCAAGGACATGAATTCGGTAGGTTCTGGCGCCATCGGCATCTGATGTGGTGCCGGTATAGCGACGCCTTCCACGGGAATCACTGTCAGTGCGTTCAAGTTTGACCAGCGGCAGCCCGGCCTCAATGAGTGCGTTGGCAACTGTGAGCCCATCGGGGCGGTCACTGGGTGAGCCCGCCACATAGCGCGTAAGAAGGCCAATGGAAAAGCCCAGCAAAATTGACTCAACGACCGCGACCAGGGTTAGCGAACTAGAAAGCACCAACGTAGTGGCAACGGAAACAACGATGACTCCGGAAAAAATCTGCCAGCGACTTCTACCGGCCAACTGCGCAACAGTGAGCAATGCGACCACGGCGGCTAGGGCCGCATCAAGGCAAAGGGTGCGCGAACCGTTGGGTAAAACTTTCGTCAGTGCTTCCAGAACTTGCCCTGGTGTGTAGGTCTCGATGGTGAACCGGACAGCTAAGGCGATAAATGCGGTGAATGTTGCGGCGGCCAAAGTGGTCAGCATTTGCCTGCTACGCCGACGCAACAGCAGGTCAACAGATACCGCAACGGGGATAACCAAAAGGCCCAGCCCACCAAGGAATTGAACGATGCCAATGAGGGCTGCCGGCAGACCTGTGATCACCCCGATCAAGTCGGCTTCAAGGCCTGATGTCGTGGTTACAGCCAGGGTGGCAAAAACCAACAGAGCAGCTGCCAGTGCGATAGTGACGGCTAACCGCAGGAGGTCTCGGGGACGACGCACGCTCACGGGCAAGGGTGGCTCTTCGACGACGGGCAGGGGTAAGGGCTGTGAGGTCAATGCCTCGTCGGTGCCCGGATCCTGCGTCATAGGTGCTCATCGTTCCACGCGGGTGCCCGCTGATCAGGTAGGAGCCTCAGGTTGGTCCCCGTGGCTTGAATTTGGGCGCATCAAGGGCGCTGTCGGATGGCCACACAAGAATAGAGTCTTGGCTAAGCGTGAACGGGCCAAAAGGGTCGTAGCCCTTCTCAATGCGGATGTGGGGATTTGGTGTGGGTCAAGTAGGCAGTCAGCGCTCACGCATTCCTGATATCAAACTTGTTTCGCGCACCCGCACGCAGCGCCAAGCCATCGCCCCTGATGCTGATCAGCAGCGCGCCATTGACCATGCGGCTACCCCCGGCGCTGGACCGCTTCTGATCTTGGCCGGTCCTGGAACAGGTAAGACCGCAACGTTGGTGGAAGCGGTAACAGCACGGGTTGAAGCCGGCACCCCGGCCGAGCGAATTTTGGTGCTGACCTTTAGTCGAAAAGCAGCGCAGGAACTGCGCGATCGCATTGCAACTCGTCTTGGCGCCGAGCACCTGGGTGCCACCGCTTGGACCTTTCATGCATTTTGTTTTGCACTCATTGGGCATAGTGATCAAGAGCTGTCCTGGGGTGCACCTCAACGTCAGCTCATTTCCAATCCAGAACAAGACACGAAGGTTCGTGAGTTACTTCAAGGTCATCGTGAAGAAGCCTTACCCAGTGTTAAGTGGCCAGATGAATGGTTGGCAGCACTGCCAACTCAAGGCTTTGCCAGCGAGTTGAGGGCAATCTTTTCGCATGCACGCTCGCTAGGGATCGAACCTGACCGGTTGCGGGCTATCGCTGCGGCCGAAGGCAAGCCGCTGTGGGCTAGCGTGGCCGATTCCTTGCAGGAGTATTTGGAAGTTCTCGACCTAGAAAACGCCATTGACTACACCGAAATGGTTGTTCGAGCGGTGCATTATGCCGAGTCAGCTGAAGGTTTAAAGAAACTTCGAAGCGACTACGACGTGGTCTTTGTTGATGAGTATCAAGACACGGATCCGGCCCAGGAGCGGCTACTCCAGGCGATCGCTGGCAGCGGATCCGACCTGATTGTTGTGGGTGACCCTGATCAATCGATCTACGCTTTCCGTGGAGCGCAGGTCAAGGGCATCTTGGAGTTCCCTGACCGCTTTCGAACCATCAGTGGTGCGCCAGCAAAGGTCATTGCACTTTCCACCTGTCAAAGAAGCGGACAGCATCTTGTCGATGTTGCTAATGCTGTCGCTGCTTCATTTTCGGCAACGGGTGCGGCATTTTCCGAAGGGGGCCTACAGCACCGCCAGCGTGTGAGCGTAGATCGGATCAGTTCGCCTGGTGAATTTTCCATGAAGACATTTGCCTCCACCGCAAAACAGTATGAAGAAATTGCTGACGAGATCCGACGAGCTCACATTGATCAGGGAATTCCTTGGAGTGAAATTGCTGTCCTGGTTCGCTCTGGCACTCGATCAATTCCAGGCATTCATCGCGCTTTAATTGATGCCGGTGTACCCGTTGAAGTCGCTGGCGATGAGGTGCCGCTGCGCTTTGAACCAAGCGTTGAGCCCATGTTGAGCGCTTTGCGCTGTGTAGTGGATCCGCGATCGATCACCCCTGACCAAACGCGCTCGCTGCTCTTGTCGCCCCTTGGCGGTGCCAATCCATCCGATTTGCGCGCCCTCGGACGCCTGCTACGCAACGGCGAACGGCTAGCCAGCCCTGATGGCCTGGTTAACAAGTCCTCCGACGAGTTGATCCATGATGCGGTCCAAAATCCGGCTTCGTTAGTGCTGATTGACGATCAATGTGAAGGCCCGGCGCGAAGGCTGGGCACATTACTCAACGCCGCTCGTCAAGTGATGACCTCTGGTGGAACGGCACATGAGGTCCTGTGGACCCTGTGGGCGCAACAACCACATCGCGATGATCAACTTCTAACCTGGGGTGATCGCCTTGAGGCCGCTGCACTTAACGGTGGGCCACAAGGTAGGCGCGCTGACCAAAGCCTGGATGCCTTGGTCGCACTGTTTGAACTGGCCGCCCGCGATCGTGAACGCACCGACGCCAAGGGTGTGCAGAACTTTTTGAACAAGATTCAAAGTCAAGAGATTCCGGCCGATACGTTGGCAGATAGAGGTATCGGGGCAGCGGCAGTGCGAGTGTTAACTGCGCATCGCTCAAAGGGCCTGGAGTGGGAAATGGTCGTTGTTGCTGACGTCCAAAATGATGTGTGGCCTGACCTTCGCTACCGCAACTCTGCGCTCAAGGCTGATCTACTCGGTGAAAACGAAATCTTCCTTCCCTTGCCGCTCTCGGCGGTGCTTGAAGAAGAGTTGCGTTTATTCTTCGTTGCCATCACCCGTGCGAAGTCACGCGTGGTGGTCACCGCAGTTGATACCTCTGATGATGACGGCGGTAGGCCATCTCGATTTTTAACTTTCCTTGAAGGCAAAAAGGATCTCGCGCTTGACCTGGACAGCGCCCAGACCAGTCAGGGTGAGCAAACAAAGCCGTCAAGCCGTCGGCTGAGCCTGCCTGCGCTAACAGCTCAATTGCGGGCGACGTTGATCTCACCGCAGGCCAGTACTAATGACAAGGCCGCGGCCGCGACGATTTTGGCTGACTTGGCGCAGCAAAAAATCGGTGATATCGAGCTAGCCCCAGCGGCTCACCCACAGAACTGGTGGGGATTGAACGAACCAACCGCTGCCGATGTCCAACCCTTCCCAGCAGATCGAGAAATCGCCCTTTCCGGGTCCCGACTTGAAATGTTAGATAACTGTCCACTTCGCTGGTTCTTGGCCGCCGCTGTTAAAGCTGAGGGACCGCGTTCGAGTGAAATGGGCTTTGGCTCTGTCGTTCACGCTCTTGCTGAAGAAGCAACGTTGCGCGATGAAACCCCTGAGCTTGACGAACTTATGGGTCACCTTGACCGAGTGTGGAACCAACTCGAATTTGAAGCCCCATGGCGCGCGGCACAAGAACGCATTCGAGCTGAGGGTGCCATTGAAGCATTTTTAGATTGGCATAACGAGCGCCAGAAGACCCACACGGTGGCTGGAGTTGAAAGTCGATTCTCCTATGTCACGCAGGTCGGTGGCCGTACGTTGAAGTTGACTGGATCGATTGACCGCTTGGAAATCGATACTGAGTCAAAAGTCTTTGTCATAGACCTGAAGAATCAGGAGGACCCGCCCACCGATACCAAAGTAAAAAGTAATGCTCAGTTGGGCTTTTATCAAATGGCGGTGCGCGATGGCGCCCTTGATGAGGTATTGCAAACACACATCCCCGACATCGCACAGGAAGATCACGACGTGCTTCTTGGTGGGGCGAGTTTGGTCCAACTGCGCATGGGCGAGGGCGAATCTGCCAAAGTCCAACCTCAACCAGCGCTACCAGCTCGCGAACAAGGCCCGGTGTGGATTGATCAGATCGTTGAAACAGCCGTTGCACATATCAGCGCCGGTGATTTCGAACCAAAGCCAAGTGAAGATTGCCGCTTTTGTCACTTTAAGGCCAGCTGCCCTACGACTAATTCGGGAACTGGGGTGATTTTGTGACCCAAGTAAACGCACCCGTGTTAACTGAGCCCTCGCAGATCAATGATTATTTTGACTTTCCGCTCACTGATGAACAATTGCGTGCAGCCACTGCACCGATGGAACCACTGGTCATCATTTCTGGTGCTGGCACTGGCAAAACCACGGTGATGCAAGCGCGAGTTTTGTGGCTTGTGGGAAGTGGGCAAGTAAGGCCTGACCAGGTTCTCGGATTGACCTTCGCTAATAAGGCCGCTGCTGTCCTAGCCACTCGAATCCAGCAGTCACTGTGGAAACTTCAGGATGGATTAGCGGCCGGGGCAAGTGATAATCATGGCCTACTGATGACAGAGCCAGAACCGACGGTTTCTACGTACCACTCCTACGCAGCCAACATTGTTTCCCGGCATGGTTTGCGAATCGGAATTGAACCGGACGCTCGATTGCTTGATCAGCCTTTGAGATTTCAGTTGGCCTCCAACGTTGTTCGCTATACCAAACTCCCCATTCGGTATCTGGAAAAAAAGGTTGCCGACATCGCAGGCAAAGTCCTGTCTCTTGATGGTCAACTCAGTGAGCATCTTTTAGACCCAGACAAGGCCCGAGCCCATGATGAGGAAGTTATTCCTCGCCTTGAAACGGTTCTGGCCGGACTAGAGGAGCGACTACGCGCCGGTGCCCAAGTCAAAGGTTTTGCAGTAGATGTGCGGAAGGTGTTAGCGGCGGCTCGTGGGCGATTGGAATTGCTGGCTCTGGTGCGCGAACTTCGAGATCAGCGCCGCAAACTTTCCGTCATTGAGTTTGGGGATCAATTGCACCTTGCCGCCCAAATAGCTAGACAGTTTGACGATGTTGGCACCCAAGAGCGCGAGCAGTTCAAGGTTGTTTTGCTTGATGAGTATCAAGACACCTCTGTTGCGCAGAAGGATCTGATTTTGAGTCTGTTTGGCCAAGGGCACAGCGTTACCGCCGTTGGTGATCCCATGCAATCGATTTATGGCTGGCGCGGCGCATCAGCAAATAACATCAAGCAGTTCCCGGCCGAGTTTGCTAAAGCCGATGGATCAGCCGCCACCGAGTTGAACCTGACCATCAATAATCGAAGCGGTCAACTGATCCTTGACGCGGCCAACGTTGTCTCTGAGGACCTTCGTGCTGGCGCGAAACCCTTAGTAGCCGCGCCGCACACTGAACCAAACCCGAAAGTCCAAGTGGCAGTTTTCGAAACTGCTGAGCAGGAGATTGCCTGGGGTGCGGACTACATCGCCGATCACGTTGAGCGTGGCACGCAATGTAGCGACATTGCCGTGTTGGCTCGTAGTGGTGGTCAAGTTGGATTTTGGTATCGCGAATTGATCAAGCGCGAAATCCCGGTGGAGGTTGTGGGCATTGGCGGGCTTTTGGAAATCCCCGAGGTCCAAGATGTTGTGGCGACGTTGAAATTGCTCAATGATGCGTGTGAAAATCCATCACTGATTCGCCTACTTACAGGTCCGCGGTGGCGAATTGGGTCACCGGACTTACTGGCACTACGAGCCAGGGCCGAATCGTTACTGCTTGGAGCTGAAACTCCAAAGATTGGTGACCGCCTTACGCAGGCGTTGAACAAGGCTGTCGAAGGATCGGATTCGGTAGAGACCTTGTCGCTGCTTGAGGCAGTGCTGAGTCCAGGCACGCAAGGATTTAGCGCTGAGGCCATTGAGCGATTCGAAGCCTTTGCCCAAGAGTTTGAATCCCTGCAGACCATGGTGGGTCAGCCACCGGTTGAACTTGTCTCGCAGATTATTCGAGTCTCCGGACTTGGCGTAGAGGTAGGAGTCCGCAGTGCCCTTGGAGCAGGTTCGGATGCGCTGGACTCCTTCGTCTCAATTGCTGATGAGTTCAGTGCCTTAGACGGTCAGGTGAGTTTGCGGGCCTTCATGGCGTATCTATCTGCGGCCGAAGATGACGCAAATGCACTCGATGGCGCAATGCCAAGTGCCTCAAACTCGGTCAAACTGATGACGATACACAAATCCAAGGGCCTTGAATTCAAAGTTGTCGTTATTCCAAACGTGACTCACAGGTACTTTCCCTATACGTTCAAGCGCCGTGAGCGATGGACGGCCAACGCGCAGGCCCTGCCCTTCGGACTTCGCGGAGACAAGGATGACTTCCCTGAACTGTCAATGTTGGATGATAAGAAAGCGCATGGCGAATTTAAAGACGCCATAGATCAGTTACATCATGAAGAAGAGTATCGCCTGGGATACGTTGCGATCACGCGCGCGGAATCTGAGTTAGTGATGACTGCCCATTGGTGGGGACTCACGCAAAAAACCTCTTATGGCCCCTCGGAATTCCTGACCAAGCTCAAAGAAGTGCCAGGGATTAACGCTGAGATCTGGTGCGATGAACCAAAGGCCGAGAGCGGAAAGCCAACGAATCCGCTGTTAGAGCGTGAGCATCACTTCCTCTGGCCTGCTCCCCTTGATGAGACCGAGTTCCAGAATCGGAAAGTGGCTGCAAAGGCCGTGTTGGATGCCATGACAACACCTGTGCAGGAATCAGTTTTTGCTTCATCCCAGGCGCAAGAGTGGCGACGTGATGCAGCTGCATTGATTGAGGACGCCAAGAGTCAGTATGAACCCGTTCGTGAGGTTGAGATTCCACAAGCAATCACTGCCTCAGCATTGATTGCTATTTCCAAGGACTCAAGTCGCTTTGCCGCAGACCTAGTTCGTCCAATGCCACGCAAACCCGTTAAAGCGGCCAACCGTGGCACAGACTTCCACACCTGGGTGGAAGCACGTTTTGGTCAACGATCCTTGTTGGATCGTGACGACTTACTTGGTGCGGCTGACGATGACTTCGTGGTTGCTGATCAGCAATTGCGGGCCCTTCAGGAGGCATTTAGCAATGGAAGGTTTGCCGACCGCCCGCCGGCCCTTGTCGAAGCGCCAATTCAGATCATCATCTCAGAACAGGTGGTGCGCGGCCGGATCGATGCTGTCTATGAAAACCCAGATGGAACGTGGGAACTCATTGACTGGAAAACCGGTGCTAAAAAAGCCGACCCCATCCAGTTGGCGGTTTACCGTTTGGCATGGTCGAAGATGCGTGGTATCCCACTGGAAAAAATTACAGCTGCTTTCTACTACGTAACAGAGGATGAACTTCAATACCCGGATGTTTCCGAATTGACTGAAGAGGCACTAGCGCGAATTCTCGCTCTTGAGGACGATTAGAATTCCTCTACATCAACCACCACGGCGCAGTGATCTGAAATCTTCAGTGCCATGGTGCGCCCAGTAGTAGCAACGCTGTGGCTTAATCCATCAGCGAGCACATGATCAAACTGAATCCGTGGTGAAAATGACGGATAAGTGGCCCCACGGGCCAGCGATGCAAACTTTGTCACCCGCGATGGCCAGCGTCCGGGCAAGTTGAAGTCGCCAATGAGAAAAAATGGTCGTGGAAAGTCCCTGGCTGCACGCACAAGTTGGCGAAGTTGCTTGATATTCACGCCAGGGACAAAGGACAAGTGTGCAGTAGCAACGGTGAATGGACCATTGGCGCCAGTGATGACAGCAATGATGGCGGTGCGCGGTTCGTCGGGAACCGAGATGATCGTTGGCCTACGTTCTGGGCTCGGGACAATCAATGGCAGGCGCGCCTTAGGTGCGGAAAATCGTTCGATATGCCACTGCTCGACGGGCAGGCGCGAGACAAGTCCCACCCCATACATCGGACCGGTATCGCCACCGGAGGCAAAGATTTGATCATCCTCGGAATTGGCAGCTCGCCAGCCGGCTGGATCGCCGGGTGTGCCCATCACACTTGGGGCAAATAAGTGATGAGGGGCATCTAGAGCTTGCGCAACCACGCTGGTCTGATCGTGGGTCCCACTTCGTGATTGATAACAATCAACTTCTTGCAGGCCGATGATGTCTGCATCAATGTGCTGCGCAGCTAAGCGCAGGCTCGCATCGTCTGAGTGCTCGGGGGGTCCAGAGAACTTTCCGTTGCTATCGCGTTGCGGTTGTGGCATGCCGCCGAGCACGGGAAGCCCATGCAGCAGATTGAAGGTAGCGATGCGAAGCACCTCACCACCGTACTAGTTAGAACAAAATGCGGAATATATTCGCTACCCCTAGGGTTAACTAATCAAGAGGGAGGCAGTGATCATGAGTGCAACATTGACGATGTATTCCACGACGTGGTGCGGGTATTGCCAGCGATTGAAGCAACAACTCACGCGTGAGGGAATTTCCTATTCAGAGGTTGATATTGAGCAAGATCCTCAGGCCGCGCAGTATGTGGAGACCGTCAATGGCGGAAACCAGACTGTGCCCACCGTTGTCTTCCCAGACGGCACTGCGCTGACCAATCCGAGCCTGAAACAGGTCAAGGAACTTCTGGGTCTGTAGAGGGCTGTGGCGCTGGTCGGAGCCAACTGCCAAGATGACCGCGTGCCATCAGCTGATCAAACCCTCCAAGGTCTTGACCCGGAACAGCGCGAAGTAGCACTGGCTCCGTTTGGACCAGTGGTGGTTCGCGCCGGTGCCGGAACGGGAAAAACCCGCGCGATTACTCATCGAATTGCCTACGGAGTTCACGCGGGAATCATTGATCCAACCCAAGTTCTTGCTGTGACTTTTACAACGCGCGCTGCTGGTGAATTGGGACAGCGGCTACGCGCACTTGGAGTTGGCGGGGTGCAGGCCAGAACCTTCCACTCGGCGGCTTTGCGTCAACTCACACACTTTTGGCCCCGCGCTATTGGTGGGGCAATGCCTGAAGTGATGGCCTCGAAGGCACAAGTGATCGCGATGGCAGCAAGTCGCGTGGGGGTCACGACCAACCCGGCCCTTATTCGCGACCTTGCCAGTGAAATTGAGTGGGCCAAGGTCAGTCAAGTCGTTCCAGCTCTTTATGAACAGTCCTGCGCACTACGAGAACCCCCTCTTGAGGCTGCTCAATTCGCCAAAGTCTATGAAGCCTATGAGCAGGTTAAGCAAGACCGTGGACGGTTAGATTTTGAAGACATTTTGTTACTCACAGTGGCTTTGCTTGAAGAGCGAAGTGAGGTCGCACGCGAAGTTCAGGCTCGTTACCGGCATTTTGTGGTCGATGAATACCAGGACGTTAACCCGCTTCAAGATCGCTTGTTAACCGGATGGTTGGGCGGCGGCGAATCGATCACTGTGGTCGGCGATTCGGCACAGACGATCTATTCCTTCACCGGAGCCCAAGCAAGCTATCTGAAGACATTTTCTCAAAGATTTCCTGGCGCAGTGCAACTATCCCTGGTCCGTAACTATCGGTCAACGCCAGAAATTGTTGGCACCGCGAACGCAATCTTGAAAGCCACCAATCAGGACCAGCAAGCTTTGACGTTGCAATCACAGCGTGAACATGGCAAGGCGCCGACAGTGCTTGAATGTTCTGATGAGGATGCGGAAGCAAATGCAGTCGTGCAACGCATTCTTGAGCAACAGGGCTCCGGTGTTGCTTTAAGCCGCATGGCTATTTTGTTCCGCATCAACGCCCAGTCCGAAACGTACGAACAAGCACTGGCCCAGGCGGGCATTCCTTATGTATTGCGCGGTGGTGAGCGGTTCTTTGATCGCCCGGAAGTAAGGCAAGCCCTGACCCTGATTCGTGGCGCCGCACGAGCCCTGCCTGGTGGGCTTTTGTCCAGCCAATCAGTGCCTGAGCCTGAAAAACCTTTGGGCCAGTCAGTTCGAGACGCTTTGACGTCCATGGGTTGGGATAGCCAGCCGCCCACAGGCGTAGGGGCTGTGCGAGATCGGTGGGAATCCCTGCTCGCCATCGCAGGACTTGCCGATGAAATGCAATCAAGCACAGCGCAGGCGACCCTTGCCGATTTTGTTCTTGAATTATCAGAACGCGCAGCCGCGCAACATGCGCCAGCCGTTGACGGAGTAACCCTTGCATCAATTCATGCGGCAAAGGGCTTGGAGTGGGATTGTGTCTACCTGGTTGGTTTAGTCGATGGCACCTTGCCTTTGATTCATGCAACAACTCCTGATCAAATCGCTGAAGAGCGCCGCCTCTTCTATGTTGGTGTCACGCGCGCTCGTGATGAGCTGTGTTTATCCTGGTCGCGATCCAGGAGCGGTCGGGGCACACGCGAGCGTTCACGTTTCTTGGCAAGCGTTTCTGACACAGTGACAGGTTCTGCTCCCACGAAACGCACGCCGGCCAAACCCAGCGCGGGACCTAAAAAACCAGTGCGTTGCCGAGTGTGTGACAAGGTCATCACTGTTGCCGCTGAGCGCAAACTCAAACGTTGTTTGACCTGCACAGTCGATTTTGATGAGGAACTCTATGAGCGGGCCCGGTTGTGGCGGGCGTTAGAGGCCAAGCGGGCCAGCGTGCCGGCATTTGTGGTGTTCACCGACGCCACCTTGCAAGCCATCGTGGAGGCAGAACCAGCCCAAGAGGCTGAGTTCCTGGCGATCCCAGGTGTAGGGCACAACAAGCTGCTTCGCTACGGAACCGCGTTGCAGATCTTGTTAGGGGGCGGCTCCGCCGATGATGCATTGATGGCGTCAGCTCAAGGTGCTACGCAAGATTGAAAAGCGTTTTCTCGCCTCAAGCTAGGCACAATTCATGCGTGAGGGCATTTGGCGACACGCATGCAAATGCAGATCCGATTTTCCCTTTGGTATTCTTGTCGATGTTGACATCAGTCAATGGTTTCTACTGGTAAGGAATTCTCGATGATCGTGCGTCAGTCTGGTCTGTGGACCAGTACTACAGCGTTCGCAGCTTATTTTGCCGCGAGCGCTTACAAGCATGCTCTCCCGGGTCCTCCTGACTGACTGAAATCGCCATTGTCAGGCCGCGGACCCATTGGGTTCCGCGGCTTTTGTTTTGCCATAAGGAGCCCGTTACCCAACGATCCGCCGCACAGTTTCGAAAACGAAAGGCACGTCATGATTACCCTGATCTCACCGACTGACCTGTTGCCCGACGACGTGATGATCCCTGCCTGCACAGATGCACCTGAGCAGTTCTTCTCAGAGGATCCGCACGAACTCGAACAGGCCAAGGTGGTCTGTCGGGTGTGTCCGATGCGACAGGCTTGTTTAGCTGGCGCCCTTGAACGCCGCGAGCCCTGGGGCGTGTGGGGTGGGGCTTTGCTTGATCGTGGACGTGTCATCGCCTACAAGCGAGGTCCTCGTCGATCCAACATCGACGAAGTTTGTGCATCGGGGGAGTCTGCGGCCTAGACCTGATGGTGCGACCACCCGCACCCACATGATGGGTGTTGGGTGGTCGCCCGGAATTGGATCGAACCAGCAGGCAGACTCACCGTGGCGATCTGATTGACCAGTGTTGGTGCCTGATCGGCGTCAACCCACATCAGAGCCTGAAGTGCTACCAGCGATGCGACCATGAGGGAGAGCACCATGTCGTTTGGCTGAATCGTCGTTGATGGTTGGGTGCCAAGTGCAGTGGCGATCCACGAATGTTCGGCACTGGTTTGCGCAAGAACCAATTCATCACAGGCGATGCACGCCGTAGAGCCTGGAATGACGAAGGGTCCAACAAGAAAACCACCGGCGCGTGGGATAACAGGGATGTGCGCTTGATCGCCGCGCATGAGCTCGCTTTGCTTCTGAGAGGCGATAGAGGATTGATTGGGCGCAAGAATGGTGACATCGGGCTTGGCCGAGGGATGCGAAACTCGAATCGTGCTGGGAAAGTAGTGGCGAAGTTTCCGGTAAATCGTTTGACTGGCTCGCTTTCCGATATCTGACCGGCTGGCCCCAAAGGGGCCACAATCCATTTCCTGAACCGTGGAACCATCGTTGATCGTGATTCGCCCAATTCCGGCTGAGGCCAGCAACTGTGCAAGGGAAAAACTCATTCGACCTGAGCTGTGGATGTCAATCCATGCTTGACGACGCCTGGTCAAACGCTGACGGCTAGGCGGGCTTGATGAAACAGACCAGGCCAGAGCATCTTGGGCTAGTCGTGAGCGCTCCTGATGTGTCATACCTTCTATTGCTGCCGACGATGAACCGGGAAGTTCAAGAAGTCCGCTTTGAGTGAGCTGGTCAACTACTCTTGCAACACGCTTTAGCGGCAAACCTGATTGCATTTGTGCATCATCGAGCGAGTGATGTCCATCGAGAAGTTTGATGAAATCCAGCAATGCTGAGGACTGACAATCCAGCCGAAGGTGCAAACCGGGTTCGGTGCCAATCTGAATTTCAGTGGCGCTTAGGGGGATGAGTGGAAGCCCTGATTTGATTCGCGGATGCATAGTGCCTAAGAGTGAACGAAAAACCCCTGGGCGAGCATTTGCTCTCCACAGGGGTCAATCGTTGGTGGTGCTAAGGGTT
>CAIXNN010000044.1 GCA_903920865.1 uncultured Actinomycetes bacterium | reverse complement strand
TCTCGTGAGTCCTTCCGCCAATTTTCCCCTTCACCGATTCGCGTTGATTGCGGGTATCGGTCGCGCGCGGAAGCATTGAGTATTCAGCCGTGACCCAACCGGTTCCACTGCCCTTTTTCCATCGCGGCACACCTTCGGTGAAGGAAGCAACACAGAGCACGCGAGTGCGGCCAAACTCGACCAAGACCGAACCTTCGGCTTGATCCAACCAGCCACGGTTAAAGGTCACTGCACGAAGGTCATGGGCACCACGGCCATCAGTTCTAGTCACGCAAGCATGCTACTCATCGGGAAATCCGACCGTGTCAGCGCGACGCGGATGCCGCTCTACCGCGATGACCTCTGGCCCTAAGAATCGTTGCCCCAAAATCTCAAACGGCTTCGGGTCTCCGGTGGCCACAAAGCGGTGGCTGGGCGGGCCACCATCGGATGATCGAACCATCGCACCTTCTTCAAGGGTTTTCCTGACCTGTTTGGCGGTCTCATCAGCGCTATTGACCAGGCAAACTCCATCGCCGACGACGCTGGCAATCACGTCCACCAAGAGCGGATAGTGCGTGCAGCCCAGAACCAGAGTGTCTATGTCCTTTTCCATTAACGGCGCCAAATATTCCTGCGCCAATGCCTCAATGTCGGCTCCCGCAACCACGCCACCTTCAACAAATTCAACAAAGCGCGGGCAGGCTTTTGAATAGAGAGTGATGTTGGTCGCCGCTGCAAATGCATCGTCATAGGCCATCGAATCAATAGTGGCATGGGTGCCAATGACCCCGATGTGACCAGATCGTGTTGCCTGCATTGCTCGGCGAACTGCGGGTTGAATCACTTCCACTACGGGCACGTCGTAACGCTCGCGCGCATCTCGAAGCACCGCAGCCGATGCCGAGTTGCAGGCGATGACAATCATCTTCACGCCTTCGGCAATGAGGTGATCCATCACATCCAGTGCGAAAGCTCGAACCTGCGCTAGTGGTCTGGGGCCGTAAGGGCCGCGCAAGGTATCCCCCACATACAGCACTGACTCGTTGGGCAATTCATCAAAAATGGCCCTGACAACAGTCAGTCCGCCCACTCCACTGTCAAAGATTCCGATGGGGGCGTCAGTCACAAACCTGAGCCTAGAGGACTAAAGACCCGATTCGCAGGCGCCAACTCGTCGTTTGACATCTGACGTGACAAGATAACGCGTCAAGACTTTCCTTAGGAGGATCCATGAGCGACTGGCAGGCCATCCGCGGAGACGCTTCCGCACTGCCGACAGACCCCAAGAACATGCGCTTCCGACCGCTGGGGGTGAGCATCGTTGGACTTTTGGTGCGTATCGCCGGTGCTTGGCAACTCGTGATTGGCATCTTGGCCATCAGCGCGGCGTTGACCGATAAAGGAGCGTCGCGCTTCTTCAAGGGACAGTTCCTGGGCGGAGCGAGCGACGGCTACCTGTGGTTTGCCGGCCTTGTTGCTATCGCCTTTGGATTGATCCTGTGGCGGGTGGCTTCGAACTTAGTTGAGGGCGACCCTTCCGCGCGAATCTTTGTTGTCGCCCTTGCGGTTCTCAACATCATCTTTGCTTTGCTGAGTTTCCCGTGGGGAATTGCCGGCATGCTGCTCAACCTCTTGGTGATCTACAACCTCTCGTCTGCATCTAGCACTCGCTGGTTCGCCGATAGCTCTTTTGAGGTCAAGCGTGCTAGTGCGTTTGAATAAAGGCTCTTCTAAAAAGACCGCCGAGAATATTCGGCGGTCTTTTTGCTTTCTAGCTAAAAATTAAGCCCACAGCTGTCCATCAAGGGCTGCTTCAGCTTCCTCAAGAGTGCCTTCGTAGGCGCCCGTTGACAGGTACTTCCAACCGCCGTCGCAAACGATGAATGCAACGTCAGCCTTTTCGCCAGCATTGGCGGCCTTAGCTGCCACCCCCAGGGCGGCATGCAAGATGGCGCCAGTGGAAATCCCGGCGAAGATGCCTTCTAGCTCGAGCAACTCTCGAGTACGGCGTACAGCATCCAGTGGTCCCACCGAAAAGCGAGTAGTCAAAATTGATGGATCGTAGAGTTCGGGGACAAAGCCTTCATCAAGGTTGCGCAGACCATAAACAAGTTCTCCATAGCGTGGTTCGGCGGCAACAATGGAAATCCCTGGCACCTTTTCGCGCAAGAAACGACCACACCCCATGAGGGTTCCCGTCGTTCCCAAACCTGCAACAAAGTGCGTGATGGTGGGCAAGTCGTGAAGTAACTCAGGTCCGGTGGTTCGGTAATGCGCCTGCGCATTGGCTGGATTTCCGTATTGATAAAGCATGACCCAGTCAGGATTTTCAGCAGCTACTTGCTTTGCAACGCGAACAGCTTCGTTTGATCCGCCAGCAGCGGGTGAAGAAATGATTTCCGCACCCCACATGCGCAGTAACTGACTGCGCTCGGGTGAGGTGTTCTCCGGCATGACGCAGATCAGCTTGTAACCCTTAAGTCGGGCAGCCATCGCCAGTGAGATTCCGGTATTACCAGAGGTTGGTTCCAAGATTGTGCAACCCGGTGTCAACGAACCATCAGCTTCTGCAGCCTCAATCATTGCTAAGGCAGCGCGGTCCTTAACCGATCCGGTCGGGTTTCGATCTTCCAACTTGGCCCACAAACGCACGTCCTTGGACGGCGAAAGGTTAGGCAACCCGATAAGCGGAGTATGCCCAACGGAGTCCAGCAGACAGTCGTATCGCATCAGGCTCCACCGGCGACAGCCGGCAACACGGTGACGTTGTCGCCGTCAGTTAGCGGTGCATCGATTCCGCCAAGGAATCGCACATCCTCATCGTTGATATAGATGTTCACAAACCGACGCAGACTGCCATCTTCGACAAGGCGATCGGCAAGTCCAGGGAATTGAGCTTCAAGATCAGCAATCAGTTCAGACAACGTGGCGCCGGCGGCTTCAACAGACTTTGCGCCATCTGTGTAGGTGCGCAAAATCGTGGGGATCGATACCTCAATGGCCATCGCTGGGTCTCTCCTGAAGTTAGGTCGTGCAGGTTAGGAACAACGGTTCCGTGCTGACTATTCCACCAGTCCGGTCACGATGTTGACTGGCTCCTCGGTGACGTGCCCATCAACGATACGAAAGGAGCGAAATTCGGTCTCATCGTCCTCCCGAGTAGAGACCAAAACATAGTGGGCATTGGGCTCGGAGGCGTACGAGATGTCCGTTCTGGACGGGTAGGCCTGGGTGGCAGTGTGCGAGTGATAAATCACCACCGGCTCTTCATCTAAGGCATCCATTTCGCGGTAGAGCTTCAGGAGGTCCTTGGAATCAAATTCGTAAAAGGTTGGCGAACGAGCAGCATTAACCATCGGGATAAAGCGCAACGGGCGATCAGAGCCGATCGGTCCGGCGACAACTCCACAAGCTTCATCAGGATGATCAAGGCGGGCATGCGCGGTGATGGCATCAACGGTGAGCTGATCGATAACGAGCATGGGATAAGGCTAGGCAAGGCGCTTGGTCAGTACTCGCACCAGGGTGTCCTGCAAATACCCGAGCCAGTCATAGATCGCCAACAAATTGGCCCGCTGGTCAGTAGCAGCCTCTTCTTCGGTCCACTCCTGGCTGGCCGGATCAACAGTTACTCCTAATCGAGTGCCCAGCACCAGGCGAAGGTCATTCAGAGCCGTAAGCCACAACTGACATTGACTTGCATCAAGGACCAGGCGATTGGACTCCGAATGCAAACACTCCAAGACCACCACCACGGCTTGAGTCTTGCGTTGTCGCAAACCCTCTTGCGTTAAGCGGCGAAACTCCTCATCGGCCTTTGGGTCTTGCGGATAGGCCGATGGAAGCAAGCGAGCCAAAGCAGGATCTTCCGGCGCATCAGAGTCGGTGCCGATGCCGACCATTGCAGCAAGTGGATCGGTGTGCTCGGGCTCGGGCTGATCAGGCTGAAGGAAGAACCCTAGTTCGGAAAACAGGTGGATCAGAACTTCGCGCTCATCTTGATCAATAACAAGGGTGGCGCCATCACCATGGGATCTAAATTTATTTGCCATTACATGTCCTGCTGCAATGTGGCCCACAGACCGTAGCCATGCATAGCTTCAACATCTCGTTCCATCTCTTCACGGCTCCCCGATGAAACCATGGCGCGACCTTCATTGTGTACCTGCAACATCAGGCGTTCGGCTTCTTGTTCGGAATGCCCAAAATAGGCGCGAAAGACGTAGGCCACATAGGACATTAGGTTGACCGGGTCGTTCCACACCAGGGTGATCCAGGGCAATTCCGGCATGATGGAAAAGTCGGTTTCCGACTTCTCAAGCTCGGCTGGGGCGATAGACACATCCCCCAGTGTCCCAGACGGCGTAACGTTAGATACGTGAGTTCCTTTCCGCCCCGCGCCGACGGCCTGCCCGAGCCTGCCCTGCTGGCCAGCATTCGCCAATCGATCATTGGCGATGACCAGGTAATGGACGGCCCCTACGGCCCGCGCCGGATTACCTATGCCGACTACACGGCTAGTGGAAGGGCCTTGGGATTCATCGAAGATTTCATCCGCAACGAGGTGCTGCCCCGCTACGCAAACACCCACACCCAATCTTCAGGAACTGGACTGCAAACCTCACGGTTACGCGAAGATGCTCGCGAAATTATTCAACAAGCACTCGGTGGGGCCGACGACCTGGTCATCATCTTTGTTGGATCTGGTTCAACGGCCGCGATCGACCGCTTCACTGCCATTATGAACCTGCGCATTCCCGCCGATTTGGATGCACAGTACAAACTTTCAGCTCAGATTCCTGCCAGTGCGCGGCCAGTGGTTTTCATTGGACCGTTTGAACATCACTCCAACGAATTGCCCTGGCGCGAATCTATTGCCGATGTTGTGGTCATCCCCGAAGATGCTGACGGCCACATTGATATTGCGCGCCTTGAAGCTGAGTTAATGACCTACGCTGATCGGCCGTTGCGCATTGGATCCTTCTCAGCGGCCAGCAATGTCACGGGCATCGTGACAGACACTGATGCCATCTCCACACTTCTTCATAAACACAACGCCATTGCGATGTGGGATTACGCAGCCTCGGCCCCCTATGTCGAGATTGATCTGAAGTCGCAGGAATCGCCTAGCCGCAAAGATGTGGTGGTCTTTTCACCGCACAAGTTCATTGGCGGCCCAAGTACCCCTGGAATCTTGGCTATCCGCAAGGAATTCTTGACGAATACGGTGCCATCGGTGGTCGGTGGCGGAACCGTTGCTTACGTCAACCCAACAGAGCACCTGTATTTGGCCGACCCGGTACACCGTGAGGAGGCTGGCACCCCTGCAATCGTGGAATCCATTCGTGCCGGGCTGGTATTCCAACTTAAATCCGCAGTAGGAACAGAAACCATTCGCGCCCATGAAGAGGACTACCTTCGCCGTGCAGCCACCGTGTGGGACGCCCATCCATCCATTGAAGTCTTAGGTAATAAGCAAGCTGAGCGATTGTCCATCGTTTCGTTTGTGATGCGCGCTCCTAGTGGACGCTTTTTGCATCATAACTTTGTTGTCGCCCTGCTCAACGATCTGTTTGGGATTCAATCTCGCGGTGGCTGTTCTTGTGCTGGCCCTTATGGTCACCGACTCCTTGGTATTGATCTTGATCTATCGCACGAATTCGAACGCGAAATTACTCGCGGATGCGAAGGGATCAAACCTGGCTGGGTGCGCGTTAACTTCAACTACTTCATTAGTGAAACAGTTTTTGAATACATCGTGGAAGCGGTGTCCTTGGTTGCCGAATATGGCTGGAAGATGACCACTGATTACCTCTTTGATCCTGATTCGGGCATCTGGCACCACCGCAACGGAACCATCGAACCGCCACTGCGCCTTTCGATGTTGCACTATGACCAGAACGGCATTTTGGAGTACCCACACACCACCCAGACCGCCCCGGAATCAGCGTTGGCTGATTACTTGGAACAGGCGCGCGAGATCTTGATTTCCCGGCCCGAACCTGAGCTACACCCCGAGCAGTTGCTCACCAGGGTTTCCACCGATTTTGAATCACTGCGCTGGTTCGATTTACCAGCTAGCTCGTTGCAGGCCTGAGGGCGAGCAGTTCAGGCTGCGGTAACCGGGGCTTTGACCATGCCTGAGGACTTGACCACGATCAAGAACCAGATCAGCCAGATCAGATAGAAGAACAAATAGGCCGGCAGGTAAACAAAGGCCATGAAGATTCCGGACATCCCGGCAACCCAGCCAAAGATCACCAGCGACTTAGAGAAGTAACCGAAGCGACGGCCCCAAATGGTGACGGTGATCAGGAATGCCCCAAACATCACAATGGCGACCGCGTTCATGATGGCCTCAAAAATTGAAAACGATGCGATGGATGCGGCCTGAATGCCCACCACATCGGCGTTATTTTGCTGCAAGAGATGAACTACCTGCGCGCCAATACCGTTCTCAACACCATTGACGGTGAATCCCACTGCGCTGACGATGCCCAGACGACCCATCAAGCGGGCGCCACCATAGCCATCAGCCTTAGCAAGTTCACTCAGGCTGATGCTGAGGACCAACACCGCAAAGGCAGTGGCGAAGTGGCCAATACCGCTGAGTTTCCACGGGATGGAGCCGATCGCACCCTGAAGTTTCGAAATGACGGAATAGTCATTAAACGAGGTAAGCCCCAAAAAAGTGCGCTCAATAAAGAAGCCATTGAGGCTATGCATGACAAAGGCTAAAGCCATCACCAAAGCCGAGATTCGGATTACCTTCAGTGATGTCATAGACCTACTCCAACGCTAGCGCCGCCAGTGCTGCATTAACGATAGAGCCAGATGTCAGGTCAAAGAGTTCATACAGTTCCGACACGGACCCGGATTGACCGAACTTGTCCACGCCTAGGGGAACCGCAGGCACACCCAAGGCTGAGCCAATCCAGGCCATGGCATGGGAAGCGGCGTCATGGATGGTGACCACCGGAGCCTTCTCAGGGAAGATCTCGCGCAGGATCAGCGGGTAGGCCGGCACAGAGGCTGACCGAACACCAGCAGCAAGTCCGCTGCGCCATGCTGCGTACAAGCGATCCAGTGAGGTCACATCCACCACGTGAGCAGCCACGCCTTCATCGGCCAACTCAGCCGCTGCAGCTAGTGCCTCCGGAATGACAGCTCCACTGGCGGCCAAGTGGACAACAGGAGCATTGGATTCCCGCAGGTCTGGGCGAGCAGCAAAAGCATCGTGCAAGCGGTATCCACCGGCAAGGACTTGACGGCGCAAAACCTTCTCCCCCAATCGAGTACGCGCTGCTTCAAACGGTGCTTGGTCCAGTGGACGAGTGGAGAGACGGAAGTAGGCCGATGAGTCAGTTTCACCCGAGGCGATGCGCTGCAAACTGTCGCACAGCAACCAGTCCAAAGCTCCTAGGTAACCAGGCTCGATGAAAGTCACGCCGGGCAGTTCCATACCGATGGATGCGGTGATTGTTGACTGGTGCGCGCCACCTTCAGGAGCCAGCGTCACACCAGCTGGAGTTCCAGCAATGATGAATCGAGAGCCGGAGTAGGTGCCATAGATGAAGGCATCTAGACCGCGGCAAACGAAGGGGTCATAGACAGTTCCAATGGGCAGCAACGGCTGATTGGACAAGTCCCAGGACAATCCCAACTGACCCAGCAGTAAAAAGAGGTTCATCTCGGAGATGCCGAGCTCAATGTGCTGGCCCTGTGGGTGCTGACTCCACTTGAGCATCGGGTCGTCTTCGTTCCAGTCCCGAATTTCATCCGGTGAGTACACGCCAGCACGGTTGATGAAACCAGCTAAGTTCGTCGATGTTGCCACGTCTGGCGCAGTGGTCACCAAATACTTAGCCACTGCTTCATCGCGGGAAAGGCTGGTGACAATTCGACCGAAGCCCTCCTGCGTGGAAATGGGCTTACTCGGTGATCGAGTCTCTACCCGCTCAGGCACCGCAATAGACAAGTGCCCATCGGGACGGGGTCGCTCAAGATGTTGGGCTCGGGCATTGCACCAACGACCAGCGGCAGTGTCCTCAGGAATGCGATCCCATTCAGTGGCCATCGTCAGCTGTGTTCGGGCGCGCATTTCATTGACTTGCTCCGTGCTCATCAGCGCAGAGTGGTTGCGTGGGTTACCCGCGCTCGGCAATCCCCAACCCTTAACGGTGTAAGCAAAAATCACCGTGGGCCGATCCGTGGTTGCGTCTGCTTGGCGATAAGCCTCGAGCATCGATGCAAGGTCGTGGCCACCTAAGTCTTTAACTAACGGCGCGAGGTCTTCGTCGCTGACTCCCGCGACTGCGGCCTTGGCTCCCTCTGGCGCACCTTCAAGGAATCGTGCCCGCAATTCCTCGCCCTTGAGGGCGAACAGTGACTGGTACTGCTCATTGGGCATGGCATCAATCCACGCGCGCAGGTCTTCGCCGTGCTCTTCCTTGAACTTGGCTTGCAACTTGCGGCCGTACTTAACCTCAATGACTTGCCAGCCAGCTGCCAAGAACTGGACTTGCCACTGGTGGACCTTGACGCCGGGAACAACACGGTCCAAGGACTGACGGTTGAAGTCGACAACCCATGTGACGTTGCCCAAACCTTGGGTGGCTTGGTCAGCGATGGCTTCCCAGATGTTTCCCTCGTCCAATTCCGCATCACCCATGAACGCAATAAAGCGAGAGTGGTCGCGCTGACCGAAGTGGTCATCAACGTAGCGACGCGTGAGGGCAGCAAACAAAGGGGCGACGGGACCAAGGCCGACAGAACCAGTTGAGAAATCAACGTTGTCGGGGTCTTTGGTACGTGAGGGGTAGGACTGCAATCCACCCAATTCGCGAAGGCGAGTGAGGTACGAGCGGTCCAATTGACCCAAGAGATATTGGATGGAGTGAAAGACGGGAGAAGCGTGCGGCTTGATGGCGACGCGGTCAGCAGCATCAAGGTGAGCAAAGTACAGCGCGGTCAGCGCGGTTACCAGCGAGGCCGAAGAGGCTTGGTGCCCTCCGACCTTGACCCCATCACCAGTGTTGCGATCGTGGTTGGCTGAATCGACCATACGGATGGCCAACCACAAGATGCGCTGCTGGATCTCGTCTAAGACGTCGAGGTCAAGGTCGGGATCGAGTGCGGGCTCGTTGATGACGGTTACGTCTTGGATCGATTTCATGCCTTAACCGTACCAACGACGAGGTCGGGCGTTAAAGCCCTAGCCTCAGGATCGCTTGATAAATAGCCCTGCCACGACTTCGAGTACACCGAGCACGATCAGCCAAATTCCGGTGATCCAGACCAAGACGGCCAATGAGGACAGTGGCGAAGCCAAAACCACGATGGCGGCGATGATGGTGATAACACCCGAGAAGATGGTGAAACCGCGACCTGGCATGCCTGGGTTGGCAATGCCTGCGAACAGACGAGCCATACCTGTGATGAGCCAGTTGGCCCCAATCAAGATGGCAACTAGTGCCCAAGCCTTGGCGTCGGAGCCAACGGAATCACTAATGATGTGCTTGACCAGGAAAAGGCCAATAAACAGTGACAGCACGCCCGAGAGAAACAGAGCTGCACGACTTCCACCTTCAAGACCTGGGCCAAAGCCAGCAACAAACTGCAGAACTCCCGCGATCAGGAGCCAAAGGCCAACCAGGAAAGTGATCGTGCTGAGCACACCTTGGGGGTGGTTAAGAAGCAAAGCCCCAAAGATGATGGAGATCAGTCCGCTAACGATGACGAGTCCCTTGGACCCACCAACTGCAGAAACTGAGGCGCTTACTGAATCAGTGCCAGATGTGGCAGTTTCATTACTCATGTGCCGAAACCTGTCACACGATTGGTGCAACGGGCCGTATTGACACGCTTGGAGCAGGAATGCGTGTGGCAGCAAAGATTGCCAACACACAGATCGCCGTCATAGTGACAAAGATGGTGATGAAGGTGGGCGCTTGCTGACCAGCAGGTGAGGTAAACATTCCGTAGATCGCGCCCGCCAGAGCCGTGCAGATCAACACGCCACCACTGTCGCCAAGTTGTAGTGCCGCCGAGTTTGCTCCTTGTTCCTCACCAGAAGACATTCCCAATACCCATACGTTAACCGCAGGGACAGTGATGCCCATTCCAAATCCGCCAATGGCCCAGGCAACTCCAGCAATGGCCACCGGAGCTGGCAAGAACACCGTAAGGCTTATCCCAATAAGTCCGATCAGTACGCCAGCTGCGCCAACCAAAATGATTCGATCGCGCGCGATTGCGATATCTGGCCGCCCCTGCCACCACGAGCCCACAAACCAGCCCAGCGATGAAGTCGTCAAACTCAATCCCGCCAGAGTGAGACCTAAACCTCGTTGATCAACGAGCATCAAGGGAACGAATGCTTGAGCGCCAAAGAAGGCGCCGGCCAGAAGTCCGCGCGCGCCGATGGCACTGGGTAGTCCACGGGTGAGCCGGAGTGCACCGGCAGGCAGTAAACGACGAAGCGCAAAACCCACGATGACTAAACCAATGACTGCTTCAATTCCACCAATAACGCCGAGCCGACGACCACCGTCTTGCACCAGCACGGCACCGGCCGCAAGTGAGGCGGCCCAGCGGGTGCGACCACTGCGACGTACATCGGTGACGCTATCTGCGCGCTGGTCAACGAGTTCTTCATCTTCAGCAAAACCGACATTGCCACCAGGACCGTCGACAGAATTAACCAGTGGCCACACCAGCCAAATGGCAATCAGAACGATCGGAATGACGCCGAAGAACACCACGCGCCAGGTCCAAAACTCAGCGATGGCACCGGCGATAAAGGGGCCAACCAACGATGGCACCACCCAGGCCGCGGCGAGAGCAGAAAAAACCTGCGCCCGCAATTTGGCTTCATACCCGCGCGCGACTACTACATAAACAGCAACGATGGCTGAGCCGCCACCTAAACCTTGCATGACCCGTCCGAGCACAAAAACGGGCATTATGTGAGCTGTCGCACACACCACCAAGCCCAGCGCAAAGACAAGCAGCCCGCCGACCAGCGGGAGTTTAGGGCCTTTTCGATCACTGAAGTCCCCGCCGGCCACGGTGGCCACCATGGTTGCGATGACTACACCATTAAATGCCCACGCATATGCGCCCAATCCATTAACAGCCTTGACTGCATCAGGCATGGCCGTGGCTACGGCAATGGTTTCAAAAGCCGCAGCAGTAACTACGCCGGTGATCCCCACTGTTGGTCGAAGCAGCGAGCCGGTAAATACCGCCCTCAGGACGAACCCTCACCAGATCCGCCGCCTGGTGGCAGCGACTCAAAGATTTCCTTGCACTCAGGACAGACTGGGAATTTTCCTGGGTCACGATTAGGGATCCACACCTTGCCGCACAAGGCAACAACCGGACTGCCGGTCACCGCACTTTCAACAATTTTCTCTTTCGCCACATAGTGAGAGAAGCGTTCGTGATCGCCAGCTTCAATATCGGCAAGTTCAGGGCTTTCAATAACAATGGTGCTGCCATCAGGGGCGGCAAATGGATCCGACGTCGACATAGATAACATCCTAATCACTTTGGTCACAATTTTCCTCAACTCACTTTCGCACCACTACTAGTCCCCCGTAGGCTGAATTGGTGCTTCCTCACACCCGTTGGTTCGCTCTCGGCCTTGCCCTGACTGCTATGTCAGGCCTGGTCTTCAGTAGCGGAACCACGGCCGATGCAAATTCCCCAGCTAGCGATCCCCTCGCCATCAAAACTGCAGCCGTTGTGACGGCGCCGGCTCTGTACAAGGGACCCAAACCATCCAGTGGGAAGGTCATTTACCTGACCTTTGATGATGGGCCATCGAAATACACCCCAGCGATTGTGAAGTTGCTACGCGACTACCACGCCCACGCCACGTTCTTCGTCATCGGAAGTCAAATTCGCACCCGTGAAGGCACGCTAAAGGCCACCGCGTCGGCGGGAAACCCCATCAATAACCACACGTGGAATCACCCTGTACTTCCGCGTTTGACTAACACGGGGATTTCTTCGCAATTTGTACGCACCAACCGTGCGATACGAGCTCAGGGGTTGCCTCAACCCAAATGCGATCGTCCGCCCTATGGCTCCTACACCCAGCGCTCCAAAGGTGTCAGCGATCGCTTGGGGATGCGCACCATTATTTGGAGTTTGGATACCAACGACTGGCGCAAACCAGGAGCTGCGGTGATCGCGCGGCGAGTGAACTATGGCGCGCGCAATGGAACCATCGTGTTAATGCACGATGGAGGTGGCAACCGATCCCAAACAGTGGCAGCGCTTCGTTCGATCTTGAGAACCCTCGGCCACCAGGGGTACACGTTTTCCGCCCTGCCCATGTGCTTCTAGGACGCACAGCCGCGAGATCTCACCGACCAACAACTGTCTGCGCTCGAGATGATGCGCTGATCCGAAATCCCGATGGTTTTGACGTCACAACGTTAAAAATGGGCAAACGAACTTGAGCCGAAAGCGTGACATTGACCCATCGCCCGTTTGTTCGAACAGCATCAACTCGAAAGTGTGAAAACGTAGTGAGTAGATGCGCCGCACTGACATAGCGAGCTGCCTGTTGTCTGGTTGCCATCGGCGATAACGGAACAGTGCCATCGACTTTTCCTTCATAGACGGCCCGCTCGTTAATTCCCTGTGCGGCCGCAAGCGCCGTAGCATCCGCAGCTGCCACCAGCGACCTGCGCGCCATAAATACGTGCGAGGTGTCAATGACTATGGATGTAAAAAGCGCAAGCATTACGACAAAGCCGAGAATCAAAATCAGAACCTGACCTTGATCATCGCTTTCCTGACGTCCACAGGTGATCATGGGCGAGCCTGTCGATACACATCAACAACAAAACTTTGATGCGAGGTCATCGGGATTGATGTCAAAGTTTTCATAAAAGCTGGGGCGAAGGGAACGACCACCGACGTCGACAGTGCAAGATCGACTCGGGCACCAGGGCTTAAACACGGTCGGCTTGCGCAGGAAATCTTGATGGACACTGATTGTGGATCTACGCCTTGGTCGCGAAGGGTGACCTGAGCCGAGACTTTCGAAAATCGCAGTGCCTGTTTCCCGCTATTTGCCTGAACAAACACCCGCCCGGCCTCACGACTAGCAGCAGTAAGGGCAAAGCCTGTGCGCTGAACGATAAATGCTGTTGTCAGCACATACACCAGGGGAATGAGAAGCAACACACCAAGAAAGCAAAATTCCACGAGTGCGCTGCCATCATCGCCTCTGAAACGACACCTCCCTAGGCCCGTCATGGTTGCTTCTCCACAAGGGCATGACCCACGGCTCGCGCCTTTAGCTGGCCAGGTATCACACCAATGACGGGAAGCTGGGTTTGGATTTCAATAGTGACAAAGGTCAGGCCACCAATTCGTTCGGTTCGACCACTGACTTCCCGAGCAAACCGTGAGCCCACAGTTTCACCCATCACCACACGCGCACGTGAGATTCCATCATCCACTGACTGATCAGCATTTGCTGCTCGTCGAGCACCCTCAGCCGCGGCTGCGCCCATGGTGTTGCGAACATAGATTGCAAATGCCACTTGTAATACCGCAAGGACAATGCCCACTAACAGCACGGAAACAAGAACGAAATCAACAACGGCCGATCCCGAATCGCTGTTCTTGCCTCCAACTGGATTCACGGCCCTGTGACGTTGCGAAGTGCGCTGGTGAAAATACTGCGCAATTGCCCATCCGCCACGGTCCACAATGCTGTAACTAGACCCGCTGTCATCACTGTGATCAGGACCCAACCCGGGACATCCCCACGATCGGATTCCATCAATGCGCAAGCACGATGTATCAGTCGATTGATCATTTCTTCCTCCTCTAACTAACTGCGGACGCGGTTCGTCCTTCAGATTGCTTTGGCCTACCCGTTCATGGAAAGACCGATGAAACCCGGGAACAAGGCAAAAACAACCGTCACAGGGAGCACGAGGAATACCACCGGAATCATCATCGCGATTTCTTTACGTCCAGCTGATTCCATCAACGTGCGACGCCCTACATCTCTAATGTCAGCGGCTTGGGCGCGCATGATCTCGGCCATCGGAGTGCCGCGCTCCAAAGCAATCGAGACAGCATCGGCAAACCGAGCAAGCACGGGTACCTGAGCTTGCTCACCTAGTTCGGTGAATGCCTGACTCAGTCCAATTCCGCTTTGGGCGTTGGACAAAAGTTGTTCCAACTCCTGGCCCAATGCCCCAGAACTTGATTTGATGACGCGCTCTACTGCACCAAAGACTCCTTCACCCGCGGCAACCGATAACGCAAGCAGTTCGGCAATGGTGGGGAATTCATCAACGATGAGTTGCTCGCGCCTTTTTATCGCTACATCGAGCCAGCGCTCCTTAAGCAGAAGTCCGGTAACGCAACCCAACAGCGCAAGGATCACGGAAGTAACCGGTTTGACTGATCCCTGCACGATGGCCAAACCCACGGTCAACATCACGGCGCCAACTGAGCCCAGCAGGCCCCAAAGAACTTGTTCAGTGCGAAATTGTTCCGGCGTGATGGGCAGGCCGCAACGTCGAAGGCGCCGTTCTAAGTCGCCTCCACCCAAAATGTGGTCAAGGGATGCAACCGCAGCACTTACCAACGGGCGTGCGATGTCGGCAGGGTTTGCCAGGGACGCTCCACGGGGGCGGACCTGAGCGAGGACGCGTTGTGACATTGATGGTGACCGGCTGGCCCGAATCCACCCCAAACACAGCAAAATTCCTAAGCCGGCAAAGACACCTAAAACTATTCCCATCATTTCAACACTCTCCGCTCTCGCGGGAGCGAACCAATGCGAACCATGGCTTGATATGCGCAAATACAGATGACGGCGCCCACGAGTAGGACAAAAATTCCAGTTGGCGAGTCATAGGGCATTACCGCTTGCGGGCGGAAAGCCAGGAAGAGTAAAAGCAGCCAAGGGGACGCCACGGCTAGGCGAGCACCATTGATCGTCCACGACTGACGGGCGTATAACTCGCCGCGGATGCGAGCGTCATCTCGTAGAAATGCCGACAAAGTGCGAAGGAGCCGTCCCAAGTCATTGCCACCAACATCGCGAGCTACTCGAAGCGCCTCGATGATGCGATCGGCTACTGGGTCACTGAGATCGTCCTTGAGGCGATCTAACGAATCACCGAATCGACCAGTTGCTTCATAGTCACGACCGAACTTGATGAAGACTGGTTGGAGTTCAACTGGCCCCTTCTCCCCCAGTTGAGATAGGGCTTGCGGTAGCGAGAGGCCAGCGCGAACAGCGGAGCTGAGGTTATCGACTACATCAGGCCAAAGGGCTGAAAGAAAGTCTCCCCGCTTCTTGACTCGACTTTTTACAAAAGTGCTGGGTGCAAGGACAGCCAAGATGGCAAAGGCGGCCGAAACTGTTCGAGAATGACTAATACCCAGGAGCGTGAGAAACACTACGCAGCCGGCCACTAGGGACAGCGCCACCATCCCACCAGGTGAGAGCCCTCGGATGCCCGCGGACATTAATCTTTCCCGTTCATCTGCCCGCCATCGGTTGATGCGGACCACACCAGGCAGCCGCGCAAAGTCGACGTTGACGTCTCGGTACCACATCATCAGCGCAATGCTTCCGGCTCCAAGACACAAACCCACCACTGTCCCGTTCACAGTGACACCTCAGTAGCGAGTAGTTCTCTGAGATCAATTCCATGTGCACTAAAACGGTCTTGGTGGGGGGGAAACCCTGAACTGCGACGTAGAACTCCAACGCGATAACTGAACAGCTCAGCAATTTCGATGACCGAATCTTCAGCTCTGCCAGGTAAGGCGACGATTTCACGAACTTTTCGTTGCCCTTGCCCATCGCGTGCCACGTGGACAACGACATCAACACTTGAAGCCACCGTCGGAACGACAAAACCAGCGCTAACGTTCTCGCCAGCCAACAGTGGAAGGGTGCATAGCTTCGTGACTGCATCTCGCGCCGAGTTCGCATGAATACTGCACATTCCAGGTAGCCCACTGTTCAGTGCGATAAGCAGATCGAGTGCCTCCTCTTGACGAACCTCACCCACAATGAGGCGGTCAGGGCGCATTCGTAGGGCTTCCTTAATGAGTCGGCGAAGGGGAATCTCACCGATTCCCTCCAGATTGCTCTGGCGTGTTTGTAACGCAACCCAATCGACCACGCTTGGTTGCAGTTCGAAGACTTCTTCACAGGTAATGATGCGTTGAGATGGAGGCACGGCCGCGAGTAGGCAATTAAGTAAGGTCGTCTTACCGGCTTGAGTGGCTCCCGAAACGAGAATGTTAAGTCCCACCCGCACGCAGGCTTCAAGAAAAGTCGCGGCCGCCGGAGTCAAACTTTCCAACTCAACCAGATCGCTCAGTTGGTGGGCGCTGGCCACAAACTTGCGAATATTTACCGCCCAATGGCGGCGCGTAATATCGGGAATTGCCACATGCAAGCGACTCCCGTCGCTTAACGTGGCATCGACAAAGGGCGAACTTAGATCGACACGACGACCGGATGGTTTGAGCATGCGCTCAACAAGGTCGCGCACCTGACCCTCTTGCAAAATTGTTGTGGTTAATTCACTACGGCCGTTTCTGGCCACAAAGACTTGCCCTGGCTCATTGATCCACACCTCTTCGACGCTCGGGTCATCAAAGTGGTCTTGAAGCGGCCCAAACTCACTTGAAACCGGTGAGGTTTGTCGTTCTTCCGGCCACGAGTCTGGCCTGGCCAACGGCTCATCGAGGACTGCGTGAGCGCGCAAGTCCTGAGTTTGATGTCCCGATGAAATTCGGGGAAGTGAGCTAGACACGCACGCAGGGTAAATCCATTTTCCCCATGCCTTCAACCAGCCCTGTGGATAACCCATCTACGGATGCGGCAGCACCGCTTCGATCCGTGGCTGGTTGTCCAAGTCGATTTGAATGCGCCAGAGCACCCGTATCCTGACCAAGTGAGAGCAGAGAGCACCACATGGTCAAGTAGGCGAGCATGAGCCTGCTGTTTCGACAAAGTTGGACCGAACCAGGAAGTGACCTGGTTCCTGCAACACGTCACCTTGTTCGCGGCTCAGTAGAAAAGTTTTGGGATGGTGCCACGGAGGAAAAGTACGACGACATTGAATTGGTTACCGGTGAGTTATTAGCTAACGCTGTGTTCTACGCAAAAGCTCCGCTAACTATTGAGGTAAGCACGAAGGATGCTGGCGTGCGCATTGAAGTTAACGATCACTCCCCCGACCTACTCCCACCGCCGCCGCCACAAGCTGCACTTGCTGAAACCGGGCGCGGTCTCATGCTCACCGCATTGCTGAGTAGTGCATGGGGTTGGGAAGTTAATCAACACAGCAAAACGATTTGGGTCGAATTCACGCGATAAATTACTTACTCCGGTGGCGTAAATGCACTGGTTCTCACCATGGCCGCAGCTCGACCACGTGAGGTCACCACTAGGGCCATTGCCCGCGATGCTTCATCAATCATTTCGCCTTCCAACATGGCCGCACCGCGAGCGCCACCTGCATCGGAAAGGTAAAAGTCGTAGGCATCAAGGATCAGCTCCGCACGGTCGTACTGCTCCTGAGATGGTGAAAACACCTGATTAACCAACGCAATCTGATCTGGGTGCAAGACCCACTTGCCGTCAAAGCCCATCGCCGCCACTCGCTTGGCCGCCGCGCTCAAACCATCAAGGTCCTTAATCGCAAGGTAGGGACCATCAAGTACTTGCAGATCATGGGCTCGCGCGCAGACAAGTAAACGACCATAGACGTGATGCAAAATATCGCCCGGGTAATCAGGATTGAGTTGCCCTAAGGAAACCGATGGCATCGCCATACTTGCTTGAAAATCACCAGGGCCAAAGTGCAGCGCTTGTGTTCGCGGTGATGCTGCTGCAATGGCATCCACATAGGTAAGTCCCCGCGCATCTTCAATTTGCAATTCGATGCCAATGCTTTGACTCTTAAGACCTAATGCAGTTTCGAGTTCATCCAAAGTTGCATCCAGCCAGCGCACCTGATCAGGAGAGGAACACTTGGGCAACATGATGGTGTCCAAAGATTCACCGGCGCCTTCGATTACTGCCTTGAGGTCGTCGGCATACCAAGGCGTGCCGTAGGCATTAATCCGCACACAGGCAATGCGATCGCCCCAGGTGCCCTGAACTAAGGCTTGCACCACCGCGGTGCGGGCAGCAACCTTGGCCGATGGCGCAACGGCATCCTCAAGGTCTAGGAAGAACATGTCGCTATCGAGCGTTTGCGCCTTGGCCAGCATTTTTTCACTACTGCCAGGTACGGCCAAACATGAACGACGCGATTGCATGATCAGTTATTGAATGGGCAGTTGGAAGGTGCTGGCATCGATGGCATCTGGTGGAAGAGCTATTACGCCACCCTTGTCATAGACGAAAACATAATTCGCATTGGCACCAATGCGCGCTCGATAGAGCAGTGGCTTACCTGTGGTGCCAATGAACCAGCTGGAGTTGGTGTTGTCCTTGGGATCTTTGATGGGCAACAAGGTTCGGCCGTCAACGGTGACCACTGCGCCCTTCTTAATGTTTCCGCTGGCGCGGAAGAAGGTGTCCTTGTCAACGAAGGTCTTGAACGACCGCAACGAACCTTCAATGTTGGACTTGGTCCACTTACCGTTTAAGGACTTGGCTTGTGCAGCAGGAACAAACTTGCTCCAAAACTTCGTTCCAGCCTTCACGTAGATATCTGATCCGCTACGCACTACCTGAACGGTGCCAGCCGAACTGGTCAACGTTGCATCGGCAACATCGCCCTGGAATCGTGAAACCACAGTGGTGCGAACGCCATTGATGGGAAGCCGGCCGGTAACTTCAATGTCACCAGCCGCGCGAGTGGCATCGACACTTTTGAGGAACGCAGGAACGGCATCAAGTTTCTCGATTCCATTGGCCTTGTTGGCACCTGATCCACAGCCGGCTAGGACACAAAGGGTGGTGACCAAGACTGCAGCAAGGCCGAGTTTGCGGAGCGATCGTGACATCAACGCAGTGTCCATTTCCTCTATGAGCGGTAGGTGCTAAGGGTACTGACCGCTCTGACGACGCGCGCCAGCCGTCGGTTCCAGCCAAACCGCGGGTACCCTGAAGCCCATGAGCACCCAGACCTCCCGCGTGTTTATTGCGCGGCTTTCAGGCGTGCCGGTCTTTGCCCCCAATGGCGATCAGGTCGGCCGTGTTCGTGATGTTGTCGTCACGATGCGTATCGGTGCTCAACCGCGCGTGCTGGGGATCGTTGTTGAAGTCACCGGACGTCGCCGAATTTTCGTGCCAATTACTCGGGTCACCACCATTGACGTGGGCCAGGTCATCACCACCGGCGTGGTCAATCTTCGCACCTTCCAGCAGCGCCCTTCCGAGACATTGGTGCTCGGTGAACTCTTGGACCGCAAGGTTTCGCTGGTGTCCACCGATGATCAAGTTGTGGTGCTCGACGTTGCCGTTGAGCCATCAAGAACCGGTGACTGGCTGATCAACAAGGTCTACATTCGCAAGTCGGGTTCGGGTCTGCGCCGTCGCGGTGAAACATCGATCGTTGACTGGGATGCAGTAACCGGGTTTTCCTTGGCCGAAGAAGGGCAAGGGGCCGCTCACTTGCTGGCCACTTTTGACAAACTTCGCCCTGCTGACCTTGCTGGGGTGCTGCACGAACTATCGCCCAAGCGTCGCGCGGAAGTTGCAGCCGCACTTGATGACCAAAAATTGGCCGATGTGTTGGAAGAACTGCCCGACGATGACCAAGTTGAAATCCTCATCGCCCTCGAGGGTGAGCGAGCAGCCGATGTTTTGGAAGAAATGGATCCAGACGATGCTGCCGACTTGCTCAGTGAGCTCTCGCCTGAGGAACAAGAGCGTCTCTTGCAATTGATGGAACCTGAAGAAGCCGACGACGTACGACGCCTACTTGCCTATGGCGACTACACCGCCGGCGGAATGATGACCTCAGAACCCATCATCTTGTCTCCCGATGCAACCGTGGCCCAAGCCCTGGCCCATGTGCGCAACCCGAACTTGAACCCGGCGATTGCAGCTCAGGTCTATGTGGTGCGCCCTCCGTTGGAAACACCCACTGGTCGCTACATCGGGGTTGCGCACTTCCAACGATTGCTTCGTGAAGCACCCTCTGCCTTGGTCTCGGGCGTGATCGACACTGAACTGCAAGGTGTCTCACCGGATGCTCCGCTCAATGAAGTCACGCGAATGTTTGCCACCTACAACTTGGTCTCCCTTCCTGTGGTCGATGAACATCAGCGTCTGCTTGGCGCGGTCACCGTTGACGACGTGATCGACCACATGCTCCCTGAAGACTGGCGCGAGAGCGAGATTGCAACTACCACCAGTGGGCTTAGTGACAGTGACCTTGAAAGTGAACCGGAGATTACTCATGGCCCGTGAAACACGGCGCAATCGGCTAGACCAGCCGCTTGACCGTTCACGAACTCTGCGTCCATCCGTGGACCCAGAGGTTTTTGGTCGCGCCTCCGAACGAGTGGCTCGCTTCATTGGTTCATGGCGATTTATCTTGTACATGAGCGTCTTTGTTGTGGCCTGGGTTGTGCTTAACACCTTTGGACCACAGTCATGGCGATTTGACCCATGGCAGTTCATTGGCCTGACCTTGGTGCTCTCGCTGCAGGCTTCCTACGCGGCTCCCCTGATCTTGCTTGCGCAAAACCGTCAATCAGACCGCGACCGCGTGCAGTACCAAGAAGACCGCACCAGCACCGAACGCCTGCTGGCCGATGCCGACTATCTCAGCCGCGAAGTGGCTGCCTTGCGCATCGCCCTCAACGACGTAACCACTCGTGACTTCATCCGCAATGAACTCAAGGATTTGCTTGAAGATCTACAAAAGGCTGTCAATGAGGCACCAATGGCCAAGCCAACTGAACCCGTGGACGAGTCCTAATTCGGTTCGCTCTAAAGTCAGTTCTATGTCTGCTGAGCTCATTGCCGCGATCAACCTCGCACTAGCCGACGTTGAAGACCCCGAGATTCGAAAGCCCATCACTGACCTTGGCATGGTCAAATCAGTTGAGATTGACTCCGCTGGTCAAGCACACGTGACGATTTACTTAACCATCGCCGCGTGCCCGATGCGCGAGACCATCACTGAGCGAGTAACAACTGCCGTCGCCGCAGTCACCGGGGTAACCGGCGTCACGGTATCCCTCGATGTCATGAGCGATGAACAGCGCAAAACGCTTGCTACCAATCTTCGCGGCGGTCAACCTGAAAAGGAAATTACTTTTGCTCAACCCAATTCGCTCACTAAGGTTTTCGCCGTTGCCTCAGGTAAGGGCGGCGTGGGCAAGTCCTCAGTAACGGTGAACTTGGCGGCGGCCATGGCCAGGGATGGTCTCAAGGTTGGAGTCCTTGATGCAGATATTTACGGCCACTCCATTCCTCGCATGCTCGGAGTCGAAGGGCTTCCGACTCAAGTTGAATCCATGATCATGCCGCCGTCTTCGCACGGTGTGGCCGTGATTTCAGTGGGAATGTTTACTCCCGGAAATGCGCCAGTGGTCTGGCGTGGGCCCATGTTGCACCGCGCACTTCAGCAGTTCTTGGCTGATGTGTACTGGGGCGACCTGGACGTTTTACTCCTAGACCTTCCCCCAGGTACCGGAGACATTGCTATTTCGATGGCACAGCTTCTCCCCAATGCTGAAATCTTGATTGTCACCACTCCACAACTTGCATCAGCAGAAGTTGCCGAGCGCGCTGGCACCATCGCTCAGCAAACGCATCAAAACATCGCTGGCGTCATTGAGAACATGTCCTGGCTTGAACTTGAAGATGGCTCTCGGATGGAAGTCTTCGGTGCCGGCGGCGGCCAGGCAGTTGCTACTGCATTGACCAAGTCGATGGGAACCACTATTGAACTTCTGGCTCAAGTCCCGCTCGAGTCACAGCTTCGTGAATGTGGCGATGACGGTACGCCCATTGTGTTACATCAGCCTGAGTCACCGGCCGCGAAGGCACTAACTTTAGTTGCTCGCCGGCTGTCTCAAAAGGAACGCGGACTTGTTGGGCGACCATTAGGTTTGGCCCCGTCGAAGAAGTAGTAATCCGCTTACGTTGTATCGGGATCCCACGGCGCAGGTGCACCTTTGGGTAAAACCGCTGGTGAACGTGGCACAGCTGCCGGGGCGTCTTCCATGAACGTGCGCTGAACGAATGTTTTCGGATTCAAGTCCGAGATATCCAGGCCCTGCATACTCGGTTCAATGGCCGAGGTGATCTCAGCTTTAGCTCCCTGGGCCATGCCACGCAGTTGGCGCAGGAGACGAGCGAGGTCCGAAATGGCTTTGGGTAACTTTTCTGGTCCAAATACGAACAGCGCTAGGGCGCCTAGAACCACAAACTCACCAAAACCAATATCGAACATCGCTCACCTCCTTACCAGCGCAACGGGTGCATTACTTCGTGGTGGATTCGCTCGCCAGTGTGACTTTGATGTCTTGGGTGCTGCCACCGCGCTGAACCTTCAAAGTGACAGTGTCGCCTGGTTTGTACGAGCGAATAGCCACGATGAGTTCATCAGCAGTATTAACCGTTCGGCCATTGACCGAAAGGACAATGTCACCGGCCTTGATACCGGCCTTATCTGCGGCGCCACCTGATGTAACAGGTGCTGCACCGTTGATTGCGTTGTCGGCGATCTTTGCGCCCGGTCCGGTGTAGCGAATATCTAGCGTGACACCAATAACAGGCTTGGTTGACTTACCGGTTTGAATAATTTCTTCAGCGGTACGACGAGCTTGATTGATCGGAATTGCAAATCCCACGCCAATACTTCCCGAACCCGAGCTTCCTTGGCTCAAGGTCGCAATGGCGCTGTTAATCCCGATGGCCGCGCCAGCTGAATTGACAAGAGGTCCGCCTGAGTTGCCCGGGTTAATTGCAGCGTCAGTTTGGATGGCATTGATAAAGGACGTGTCCTGAGTAGATGAATCGCCGGTGGTCACCGGACGGTTCAACGCACTGACAATTCCAGTGGTCACTGTTCCGGTCAGGCCAAGGGGCGAACCAACGGCCAAGACTGAGTCGCCTACAACGATGTCATCTGAATTGCCCAAGGCAAGCGTGGGCAAATCCTTCTTATCAACCTTGACTACAGCAAGGTCGTAGGCCGGATCGCGACCAACCAATGTTGCAGTCGCCTTTGAACCGTCGTTAAATCCAACCGTGATCGAACCTTGGGAAGCAGCGGCTTCAATCACGTGGTTATTGGTCAGGATGTAACCATCTGAGCGAATGATGAAGCCGGATCCGGTATCGGATTGAAACGGCCCGGCCACATCAAGGGATACAACCGTCGGCAGAACCTTCGCAGCGATACCAGCCACTGAGTCAGCAGGCCGGGCGCTTGATCCCGTGGGCGGCGGACTACCTAATGAAACTGATGGATTCACACCGTTATTGGTGAACACCCGGTTAGCAAAAACAAATCCGACGACTCCACCCACCAGACCGGCCAACAAAGCCAGCACGAGCGCGAGGGCAATAACAGGTCGAGCGCGCAGCCCTGACTTACGGCTTGGAGCTGGCTGTTCGAAACCTTGCGGGTCATCATCAAAATCCTGAGTGGGCGGTACTGCATTGGGATATTGGGAAGGCGCGTCGCCAAGGTCTGCAGCCGAGCCAGCGGGTGAGGGAGCAAAGGGCTGGCCTTGTTCAGCTGGTTCAGCTGGTGCAGGTGGCGCGGGTGGTTCAGGTTCAGAAGGTGCTGGAGGTGTCGGCGGGGAACCAAATGCGGCCGGGTTAGGTGAGTTAGCGCTCAAGGGTGAAATCGGGTCCTGCTGAGTTGGGTCTGGTCCTTGCGATTCGGACATCCCAAATCCTCCTTATGAAGATGCGTGCAGGTATTGAAACTGTACGCCGGTAGGCTTACGGACAACAACTGCATGTCAGATCCGTTGCTTTCCGGTCCTTAGACCACTTTGAGTCGCTGGAGGTTCCCATCGCATCTCGGGAAGGTTCATGGCAGTTCGCTGAGGATTACATCAGCGAAGATTTCGTGATCGCCGCCGCTCGGGCTAGGGCCAAAGAGCTCAATGTGGACTGTGTCAGTCCAGGGGCTGGTGCGACCCTGCGATTTCTGGCCGCCACCATCCAAGCCCGAAATGTTGTGGAAATTGGAACTGGTACCGGAGTTTCTGGATTGTGGTTACTTCGCGGGATGCAACCAGATGGAATTTTGACCTCCATCGATATTGAAGGCGAGCACCTGCGTCAGGCCCGGGAAGCCTTCGCCGAAGATGGCATCAAGCCCAACCGCACGCGATTGATCACCGGACGCGCACTCGATGTCATGCCCCGTCTGGCCGACGCTGCTTACGACTTGGTCCTGATTGATGGCACTCCCGATGAGTATGGACATTGCCTGGAAGAGTCGATGCGACTGCTTCGCCCTCATGGCTTAATCATTTTTGCTGGTGCTTTTGGTCACGATCGAGTTGCTGACCCAGCGCAACGCGATCCGGAAACCATCGAACGACGAACACTGGTGCAGGCAATAGCTGACGACGAGCGATTAGTGCAAGCCCTGCTCCCCACCGGCGATGGACTGCTAGCCGCGGTTATTCGCTAAAGGATTCGATCCATCGGATCAAACTTGCTGTTCCATAAGCGGTCCCACCGCGGTTGATGAGCCCCTTGTCGGTATCCGATCGTGCCGGCCCTGCGATGTCCAAGTGAATCCAGGCGCGATTGCCGACAAAATGTTGAAGGAACAAAGCGGCCGTGATCGATCCAGCCCCGACTTTCTCCCCCGTTGAAATATGGCCAAGATCAGCAACCGTGCTGGCCAGCGATCCGGCGTATTCGTCCACCAGAGGCATCTGCCACACCGGCTCACCTGCGGCTGTGGCTGCTTTTTGCCACCGCTTAGCCACAGCACTTGAGGTTGCATACATTGCACCGTGAATACGACCCAAGCCCAGTGAAGCTGCACCGGTCAGCGTGGCAATATCGACGATCACATCAGGATTCAACGTCAGATCGGCGTAAGCCAAAGCATCAGCAAGGACTAAGCGACCTTCTGCATCTGTATTAAGAACCTCAACAGTGGTGCCACCAAAATGTGTAATCACATCACTGGGTCGAAAGGCTGAGCCACTGATCATGTTTTCTGCGATGGCCAACAAACCGATAACTTCAACATTGGGCTGCAACTGCGCCGTTGCTTGCATGGCTGCGAGCACAGCAGCTGATCCGCTCATATCGGTTTTCATCGGGACCATCGCATCAGCCGGCTTGAGCGATAAGCCGCCACTGTCAAAAGTAATTCCCTTGCCCACCAGGACTAAGCGCTTCGTCTGAGCCGTGACTTTCTTTGGCCGATACCTCAACTCAACCAAAGCGGGTCGATGCTGTGAGCCCGCGCCAACGGCAACAATTCCGCCAAATCCCTCACGGGCCAGGCGTGCCCCGGTTCGTACATCAATGTCTAAGCCGTGGGCTTTGGCGACCTTGTTTGCCTGCGCCACTAACCACTGCGGGGTCTTGATGTTTGATGGGGTATTTGCCAGGTCTCGACCTAGGTGCACGGCCGAACCGGTGACCTGACCGCGCGCGATGGCGGCTTTACGGGAGCGCGAGGTTGCCATGCTCACCTGAATCGTGGTTGCAGGGACCTTTTTCACACTAAAGCGATAGCTACCAATGACGAGTCCTTCAACAAAGGCCCGAAATCTCGCATCATCGACTTCTTCTAGCCCCAGCACATGAAGGTGCGTGTGTTGAGCTAGACGGCGCGCCACTGTGGCCGCAGCAAGGCGAACACCTTCCGGGCCACCTGTGCCACTCCCGATGACATACAGGTCAGTTAAGTGATCATGACCGTCAATGGAGATAGAAAAGAGCTCACTGGGTTCACCAGTAAATTCTTTAAGGTGATCCGCAAGATCTATACCAAGTGTTTTGGCGAGATCCTTGAATCCGGTCCTCACTCGCGCCGGAGTGACCATGATGATGGCTGTGGCATCGGCGATACGCTCGCGCGCTGAGGTCTGAAACTGAAACTGTGTCGATGTCACCGTTAAACACTATCGGTGCTAACTGCGCCAAGACACCGACATCAAAAGGGCGCCCAACTCCAATGGAATTAAGCGCCCCTGCGAACCAGCTAAGACTAGATAACGCCCTTAAGTTCGCTGTGCAGGTTCTTGGCTTCATCTGCCGAGATCTCTACAACTAGGCGTCCGCCACCCTCAAGGGGGATGCGCATCACGATGCCGCCGCGGGTTTCCTTGGTGACTTCCAACGGGCCGTCGCCGGTACGTGGCTTCATGGCCGCCATGGCGGTCCCCTTTCAAACGTAAAGACTCAACGCCCCGAATCCGAAGCGTAGGTCCCTATTATCGCCCATCCCGTGGGGTTGCCTGCGGTCAGGTCACCTTGCCCCCTACGCTCTTGCCCCATGACCTCAAACCCACTGTTTGCCACCCAAATTGTCGGTAGTTACTACAAGCCCCATTGGCTTGCCGATCACGAACTTGTTTACGCAAAAGAAGGTGTTTGGTGGCGAGTACCACCCGAGCAACTCCTGTCGGCCCAAGACGATGCAGTGCGCCTTGCGGTCTTTGATCAAGAGCGTGCCGGACTGACCTATGCAACAGATGGTGAAGAGCGTCGCCAGACATTTTCTGGACACTTCTACGCACTGGGCGGCATCGACTCTGACGAGCAAGGGCTGGTCACAAACTTCAGTGGTGACGTTCTTGAATACTTGACGATGAAGCAGCGCGCGATCACTTCGGATGAAAATCAAAAACCTGCCGCGCCGCCGGAGTTTCGCCAGCCACGTGTCGTTGGCCCCATCACCTGGGAGCGAGCGTTGGTTGCAGACGCCGCGCAGTTCTTGAAGAAGACCACTACAACTGCTAAGTCCAAAGTCACAGTCATCGGACCAGCCTCGCTTGCTCTGCGCTTAGTCGATGAGCACTACGGCTCCCTTGATCAGGTCGCCTTTGCTGTTGCCGATGCGCTCAACAAGGAACTGCGCCTGCTCGATGACATGGGTATCGACTTGATTCAACTTGACGAGCCGGAAGTTCACTTCCGCCACAGCCAACTCCAGGACTTTGCCGTCGAGGCCATTGACCGCGCCTTCGCTGGTATCAAGGCTCGCAAGGCCCTGCATGTTTGCTATGGCTACAGCAAGAACATCGCCGAAAAGCGGGCCACCCCGGTGTATCCAGAGGCGATCAAGTTGCTGGCCCAAACAAGCACCGATGCAATCTCGCTGGAATACGCGCAGCCCATGCAGACCCCAGAATTGTTGGAAAACGCAGGGGATAAGTCAGTGATCTTGGGTGTTCTCAATCTTGACACTGAAGCTCCGGTGGAGAGCGTTCAACAAATTGTTGACATGACCAACGCCGCGTTGGAAGTGGTTGACAAGCAAAAACTAGAACTTGGTTCAGACTGCGGAATGTGGTTCCTGAGTCGTGATGTTTGCTTTGACAAGATCACGAACATGGAGTTGGCAGCACAAGAACTTCGCCGTCAACACGGCTAGTTAGGTTTCGTCACCAATTTCGCAAGTTTTTCCAAGGACTTGCGCACGCCGTAGGCAAAGGCTGGACGCACGATTGGCCAGCCGATTTGCCCCACCACGCCCAGTGGAAGCTCAAGATCTTCAGCCCACACAAAACGGGTACGCCCCTGCGGTAGTTCAATGAACTCAAAGGTTCCGGTGCCTTGTACGACGTTGCCGGTATGAACGACTTCGCACATCGTGGCCGGCTCCCACACGCTGATCACGAATGTGTCTAAAAATCCGAGCTTTCCTATGCCGCTGAAGGCGTGGATGAGGCTTCCTTGAGATGCCCCGTCGCCATTGGCAACACTGACTTTCGTGCCAAGAATCCATTCACCTTGTCTAGGCCAATCGAAAACCACGTCCCAGACGGCTTGCGGTGGCGCGTCAATGATGATGTCAACGCTGATGTGAGCCGGTTCAGCCATTACAGACTTGATTCGTCAGCGTCTGTGGAAGCCGCAGGATCGCTCCCAGCGGAGTTGGAAGCATCGGTGTTGTCTTCTCCTTCGGCCTGTTCAATGTGAGTTTGGCTCACGATTGGCTGCGGGCGCGGTGGGGCCACCTTTCCAGCGGCAGTGATTACTTCGGTCAACTGCTCGATGTAATCGAGGCACTGCACAAGATCGCGGGAGATACGGTCGAGCACGTCATCGACCTGTCCCATGCGATAACCCCGCCACGCAACGGCAAAGCGAGTTCGATCCACATCAGCACCGGTTGTCCACCGATCGTCGGGAAGTTGGACCGGCTGGGAATCTTGATCCGCATCCTTCATCCGACCTAAGGTGCTGGCCCCAAACACAGCAGCCCCGGCAACAACGGCTAGGCCCAAGACAATCAAGAGAATCTGCACGGTGGCTCCTTGCCGGTTCAGTAGAACTTCAGACTAGGGCGTGGCACGCTAGTGACCTGAGAACGGGAGCAGTGTGTGTCGCTAAACCTTGGTAAGCACAGTTTTGCCACCACCGATCTAGTCGTCATGGCCATCATCAATCGCACTCCCGACTCGTTCTACGACCAAGGCGCCACTTTTGATGACAAAGCCGCGATGGATGCGGTTGATCGAGCCATCGATGAAGGCGCAGACATCATCGACATCGGTGGCGTCAAAGCTGGACCCGGTATTGAGGTTGATGCCGCTGAAGAGATCCGGCGCACCGTCAGTTTCGTTGAAGCTGTTCGACAACGGCACGACTCGATCATTATCAGTGTGGACACCTGGCGCCACGAAGTCGGTGAAAAGGTTTGTCAAGCAGGGGCCGATGTGCTCAACGATGCGTGGGGCGGAACTGATCCAGCACTTGCTGACGTGGCCGCCCAATTCGGTGTTGGCTTGGTCTGCACCCATGCCGGTGGTCACACACCCCGAACCCGACCACATCGTGTGACCTACGACGATGTGATGGCCGACATCGTCCAGAGCACTGTCGGTTTGGCTCAGCAAGCAGTTGAACGTGGGGTGCGCAAAGACGCGATCATGATTGATCCAGGTCATGACTTCGGAAAGAACACTCGACACTCACTAGAGGCAACGGCCCGATTGGGTGAGATGGTTCAAACCGGTTGGCCGGTCTTGGTATCGCTGTCGAATAAGGATTTCGTCGGTGAAACTTTGGACCTTCCCGTTGACCAACGCCTCACCGGAACCTTGGCCACAACTGCCGTCAGCGCCTGGCTGGGGGCGCGCATCTTCCGCGCGCACAATGTCAAGCAAACGCGTCAAGCCCTGGACATGGTCAGTTCGATCCGAGGGGATCGGCCGCCAGCTGTTGCTCGGCGTGGGCTGACCTAAGGCTTTCCTTAACCCGCAGTTATCCCCCGTCGGAGCACACTGGAGCAGTTATCACGTTTTCCCTGACACACTTCAAGAGTGGATACCGGAAAGCCGATAACACTCAAAAGTCAACCAACTCCCCAGGTGGTTAAACATGAATCGACCAACATTTCTTAGTAGTGCCAAAGCAGCAACATGGGTTGCAGCTGGAGCCATCGGTGCCACTGCGGTAACCGGCATTGCCTTTGCGGCCAACAACACTCCGACTCCCGCTACCGGCCAGGGTCCACAAAGCACAGCGCCGGCAGACCCGAACGCAACGCCACCAGCTGACCCCAAGGGTGGGCCAGGTGGGCGCGGTGGGCCAGGTCGTGACGGCCTATTTGGACACATGGGGCCAAACGGTCCCGTCCTTCACGCAGATGCCACGGTCAAAGACAAGGACGGCAAAGTTGTCAACCTCCGCCTTCAAACCGGAACTATCACCAACGTTTCGGCCACATCCTTAACTGTCAAGAGCAGTGATGACTTCGTCGGCGAATGGACGTTGACCACCGATACCAAAGTTCGCCGTGACATGAAGGGCTCCACTGTTGGCGACCTAGCGGTCGGAGACACCGTCGTTGTGCAAGGTGAAGTGACATCAGGAACTGCCACTGCCAAAGTGGTTCGCGCATTCACAGCAGCTGGCCTGACTGCCTTCGAGCAAAAAAAGGCAGCCCGCGATCCCAATGGGGGACCTCAAGCTCAAAGTGGCGCTGGTGGAATGGGCCGTCCCGATGGAATGGGCCGTCCCGGTGGAATGGGCGGACCCCACCGCGGTGGACCTGATGGTTCTCCGATGGGCGGACCTGATGGCCAAGGTCCAGCACCTGCTCAAACTCCGTCAACGAACTCAAGTAGTAACGGCGCCTAGTACAAAACAACAAACACAGACTCACAGTGCCCCGAGCAACGATCTCCCCCGACGTTGTTTCGGGGCACTGTGACGAGTCCTTTGACTTAGGGCTGGTCTTCGAGCAACTCATTGTCTGTAGGCGTTAACGATTGCGCACTGCCTCCACGCACTCCGGCATGAACTGCATCCAATGCATCGGAGACGGTGGTGGTCCAGGTCAAGGCCTGCGCGGCCGATCGACGAAGGAACCCTTGATCAACCAAGGATTGGATTTGCTCTTTAAGCGGATTGAATAATCCATCTGGGTCCAGCACTACAACAGGCTTTGAATGCATGCCTAGGGTGTTTGCCACCCAGATCTCTAGGAGTTCTTCCAAAGTTCCTAGCCCTCCAGGCAGGGCCAAAAAGGCATCCGCGCGATCGTCCATGATTGCTTTTCGCTCCCGCATGTCACCGGTAACGATAAGTTCATCGGCATCATGGTCTGTGATTTCAACATGAACTAAAGCTTGCGGAATCACGCCGGTGGTGTGCGCACCTGATTCGCGAGCGGCCCGGGCCAAGGCGCCCATCATGGAAATTGCCCCGCCGCCGGATACCAGCGACCACCCACGTTGACCGATTCCTAAGCCGACCTCACGAGCCAACGACTCGTAGGTCGGGTCAATGTCTTGTGAGGCGGAACAAAACACACACAGCGAAATCACAGTTGCGGTGGCGCAATCTCGGCGGCGGCACTTTCGGCCTTAATGCGCTCAATCAGTGCAGCCCGCTCGCGCGCAAGCAGTCGCGTGTTGTCCGCAGTGGCATCCACAATGATCTGCACTGCTTCTTCAGGTGTGTCCACTACCTGCAACAAAGCAAGGTCTTCTTCAGTGGCCATGCCATCGGCAACCATGCGCTCGCGCAACCAGTCCAACAATCCCTCCCAGTAGAGCTTGCCGATTAAGACAATGGGGAAGGCGGTGATCTTGTGCGTTTGGACTAAACAAAATGCTTCAAAGAGTTCGTCAAGGGTGCCAACGCCCCCCGGCAAAATGACGAATCCTTGTGCGTACTTGATAAAGCAGGTCTTGCGAGCAAAGAAATAGCGGAAGTGAATGGAGATATCGACCCATTCATTCATCTCCTGCTCAAAGGGAAGTTCAATACCCAAACCCACCGAGACTCCACCGGCTCGACAAGCACCCGCATTGACAGCTTCCATAGCGCCAGGCCCTCCGCCGGTGATGACGGCATAGCCTGCCTCAGCTAAGAGACGACCCACTTCAAGACCAATGGAGTAATCCCCGGAGGCCCGTCGGGTTCGTGCACTTCCGAACACACTGATCGCCGGGCCAAGTTCGGCTAGCGCACCAAAACCCTCAACAAATTCAGCCTGAATGCGTAGCACGCGCCAGGGATCGGTGTGAATCCAGTCGCCATTTCCCTTTTCATCCAATAAGCGCGCATCAGCGGTAGATGAGGGCATCCGCTCGCGCCGACGAACCACCGCGCCGGTGCGGTGTGAAGCCGCAGGTGTTGAAGGATTAGCTGATTCGTCGTCATAAGAAGTCATGACAACACCTTAGGACTGATCCAAACCAAGCCATGCGCTCATCACTGCCAAGGTAGATCGCAGGTGCGCAATAGGCACATATTCATCGACGGTGTGGGCAACCAGTGGGTCACCTGGTCCGAAATTGACCGCAGGTACCCCGATGGCGGAAAAACGCGCAACATCAGTCCAGCCAAACTTGGGCCGAGGCGTGACTCCAACTGCTGCCACGAAAGCCTTCGCGGCCGGTCGGTCAAGACCAGGCAGTGCCGGTGGTGCGTTATCCCCCACTTCTAGGTCAAAGCCAGCAAAAACTTCGCGAAGATGAATCACTGCTTCGTCGGGACTGCGATCAGGGGCATAGCGATAGTTCACGGTAACTGCGCATTCATCGGGGATGACGTTGCCAGCAACCCCACCTTCGATGCGTACGGCGCTTAATCCTTCGCGATAGTCAAGTCCATCAATATCGACCGTGCGAGGTGTGTAATCAATCAGGCGCTGCAAAATCTCAGATGCGTAATGGATGGCATTTTCACCAACCCACGAGCGCGCACTGTGTGCTCGAACTCCCTTGGAGCGAACAATGACTCGAAGTGATCCTTGGCAGCCTGCTTCAACACCAGCATCACTAGGTTCCATCAAAATGGCGAAGTCTGCTTTGAGCAAATCTGGTCGTTCATCTAAAACTTCTGCAAGGCCGTTGTACTGATCCTCGACCTCTTCGGTGGCATAAAAAACAAAGGTAACCTCACGAGTTGCATGAGCCGAGCGGGCGGCCAATGAAAGGGCCACAGCAACGCCACCCTTCATATCGCATGCACCCAACCCATAGAGCCGATCATCGACAAGGCGAGATGGCAAATTGCCAGCCTCTGGAACGGTGTCAAGGTGACCGGCGATAACCACGCGCTCCGCCAGACCCAACTGGGTCCGAGCTATCACGTTGTTGCCGATCCGGGCCACGTCCAAATGCTCAAATTCACGCAGCGCCCGCTCAACGGAATCGGCCAAAACAGCCTCATGGTGGCTGACTGAGGAAACATCTACCAACGACGCCGTCAATTCAACGATGTCGGCTGTCAGATCTAAGTGGCTCACACGACTACGGTAGTGGCGTGAGCACTTCAAAGAGCCTTTGCGCTAGCGGAATCGGTGTGGCGACCTACGGGTCGGCCAATCAACTCCTTGATGTTTGGTACCCCTCACCGGCCCTGACCAACAGCCCAACTCCGCTGGCCAGTCTGGACGCAGCCGGTGGGCAAGACCCCGTTACCGGGACCACAAGTGCGGTGATCACCACCATCATCGACGACCTATCGGCTCCTCCATCTGATGCAGCCGATGCTTACCTGCGACTGCACCTGCTCTCACATCGACTCGTTCAACCACACGGGGTGAACCTGACCGGCGTCTTTGGCCTGTTAACCAACGTGGCCTGGACAAATCTTGGACCAGTAGCCCTTGATGACTTAGACGAAGTGCGATTGCGGGTGCGCGTTACTGGTGAGCACTTGAGCGTGCACAGCGTGGACAAATTTCCACGCATGGTCGATTACGTCGTTCCGTCAGGTGTTCGCATTGCCGATGCGGATCGGGTGCGCCTTGGTGCTCACCTGGCTGAGGGCACCACAGTGATGCATGAAGGCTTTGTGAACTTCAACGCTGGAACATTAGGCAGCTCAATGGTTGAAGGTCGAATCTCAGCCGGCGTTGTCGTCGGTGATGGCTCCGACGTTGGTGGCGGTGCTTCGATTATGGGCACCCTTTCCGGCGGGGGCACTGAAGTCATCAGCGTGGGACAACGATGCTTGCTTGGCGCCAACTCCGGGATCGGCATTAGTTTGGGTGATGAGTGTGTGGTGGAAGCAGGTTGCTACATCACGGCAGGTAGCAAAATCACCCTCCCTGATGGCTCGGTGGTCAAAGGCAGCGAATTGTCTGGGGCTCACGGCCTACTGTTTCGCCGGAACTCAACCACCGGAACCCTTGAAGCTGTCCCCCGCTCCGGTAATTGGGCCGGACTCAACTCAGTGCTGCACGCCAACTAAATCATGCGCATCGCTGTTGCATCGCTAGTAGTACTGACCCTTTTCGGCTGCTCAGCCAAGCAGGTCAGCCAACCGGTGCCAACTATTACTTCACCGGGGGCCGCGTTGATCAAAACGGCACCATCAACTCTGACCATCACCTGTGGACCTAACGGCACATCAGTTTCGGGAACCATTGTGACAACGTCAAAGACCGGGGTGAAATTACTAGTTCGAAACACAGCCAAAAAGCCTCGACTTTTGGGCTATCAAATTACCCCCTACAACGGAAACCAATCTTCCTTAGGAACGATCAAACCGGTCAGTGGCAAAAAGCCAACAACCTATGCGCTTATTCCCGGACATATGGATTTGCGTTGCGGCACGTCAGCAAATACTGGACTGGATGACCCAGTGACTTTGGACATAGTCGATCGTGACGGGTTCTACAACGATGTAAGCGTTGAAAAATCCCTTGGCTGCACCTTGCTCAACCGCCAAACGCCCGAAATCTTCCCTGAGCGAGCCACGAGAAAAGAAGCCCTGACGTTGATGGCGGGCCGACTTCCCACTCCTGGCAAGTACACGTTCAAACCCGGACCTGGCTATGCCAGCGATTCGACCTCTCAGCACCTGATCTTCCGCAGCTCGAAGGGCTGGGGCTTAGCCACCGTCACGACGCTGCCGAATCTGTCGTATCGACCGGCCGTTGTGGCCCAGTGTCTCAAGCGTTAGCAGAACCTAAGCGTTCTTGAGCTCATCCAAGCGGAATTTAACCAAGTCCGTCAAAAGCTTGGCATCAACTTTCCAGTCCAGCGGAACCTGAATCGTCTTTTTCAAAACGCCATAGTCGCCAAGCCGGGATTCGAACACCTTCAGGACGTCATCTCCTAGTGGCATTAAGAGGATGTGCATTTTTGACGCTGAGATTCCAAAGGCATACTTCGTTCCTTGCTTGAGCATCGGCTGATTCCACGCAATAACCCATTCAAGTTTTGGGTACTTCACAGAGACAGCTTTTATGATCTTTCGGATAGTGGCAGCCTCAGTCTTGTCCAAGGGCCGCAGAAACTCATCAATGGTGTTAAACCGCTTTGAGGTTGTATTGCCGCGGGAGTACAGAACTAGCGCATTGGCGTGAGCCTGCGAAAAGCCATGGTTTTCACGCAGGAAAGCAATCTGCTCGAGATACTTCAATTCGGCGATAGTTTTCATCTGATCATGCCAATAAGACATCGGCAGACCGTGCTTTTTTTCAATCGCCGGAAAGAACGAAGAGCGATCAGCACTTGATTGAGCCATCTGGAAAATCTCTCTTGCCCAGGGCTACTTAACGAGCACTCAAGTCAAGGTAGTTGCGCTCAGGGGCTCCGATGTAAACCTGACGCGGGCGGCCGATCTTGGTGTCTGGGTCTTCGATCATCTCGCGCCATTGCGCGATCCAACCGGGCAAGCGGCCCAAAGCAAACAAGACGGTGAACATGTGCGTTGGGAAGCCCATCGCCTTGTAGATGATGCCGGTGTAGAAGTCAACGTTTGGATACAGCTTGCGCTCAATGAAGAATTCATCGCTCAGGGCTACTTCTTCAAGTCGGCGAGCAATATCAAGCAATGGGTCCGACACGTTGAGTGCTTCGAGTACTTCGTCAGCGGCCTTCTTGATGATCTTGGCGCGCGGGTCGTAATTCTTGTAGACGCGGTGACCAAAGCCCATGAGCTTGACGCCATCTTCGCGATCTTTGACCTGGCGAATGAACGTGTTCACGCCTCCACCCGCTGCATGAATGTTTTCCAGCATGTCCAGCACAGCCTGGTTAGCTCCGCCGTGCAGCGGACCAAACAGCGCATTCACACCAGCCGAGACCGAAGCGAATAAGTTTGCGTGTGATGAACCCACCATGCGAACCGTTGAGGTTGAACAGTTCTGCTCGTGATCACCGTGCAGGATGAATAGCAGGTCCAAGGCACGAACGACGGCAGGGTTTGCGATGTACTCCTCGGCTGGGACACCGAAGGTCATGCGTAGGAAGTTTTCAGTCAATCCCAGTGAATTGTCTGGGTAGAGCATCGGCTGGCCAACACTCTTCTTGTAGGCATAGGCCGCAATGGTTGGAACCTTGGCCAGCAAGCGAATGGTCGAGATTTCGACCTGCTCCTTGTCGAAGGGATCGAGGCTGTCTTGATAGAAGGTGGACAGCGCGCTTACGGCACTGGAAAGAACTGGCATCGGGTGCGCATCCCGCGGGAAACCATCGAAGAAACCGCGCAGCCCTTCATGCAACATCGTGTGACGGCGAATGCTTGAATCAAATTCGGTCAACTGCTCGGCGGTGGGAAGCTCGCCGTAGATCAAAAGATAGGAAACTTCAAGGAAGGACGACTTCTCGGCCAGCTGCTCAATGGGGTATCCGCGGTAGCGCAAAATACCTTCGTCACCATCGATGTAGGTGACCGAACTCTCGCACGAAGCGGTGTTCATAAATCCGTGGTCAAGAGCCACGTGATCAGTTGCCTTGAGCAACTGCGAGACATCAAGCCCAGAATTTCCCACCGTGGCAGGCACTGCATTAAGCGGCAATTCGCCACCGGGGTACTGCAAGGTCACATCCGACACGGGGTCCTCCGCCGGGATTGAAACAGTAGGCCGACCGGTCTGATCGGTATGTAAGAAACTAACGCCTCAGGCACGAGAGCCTGACATCAGGTCGGCACATCGCAGACCAAGCCGGTTATCAAGCCGTAAGGCGAGCCACCGCAGCTGCCACTCGAACATCTGTTGCCGTCAGGGCCACCCGAACGTGCTGGGCCCCGGCCGAACCGTAGAAGGTGCCTGGAGCAGCCAAGATTCCCCGCTCGGCCAGCCAGCCAAGGCTTTCTAGTGCGTCCTTGCCACGGGTGGCCCACAGGTACAAGCCTGCGTTGGAATGCTCGATGGAAAAGCCAGCAGCTTCAAGAGCCGGGCGCAAGGTGTCTCGTCGAGCTCGGTAGCGATCCTTTTGAACGCGAACATGTTCATCATCGTTGAGCGCGACGGTGGCCGCTGCTTGGACAGGAGAGGCCACCATCATGCCGGCATGCTTTCGCAATGCAAGGAGCATGGAGACCACGGATGCATCACCGGCAACAAAACCGAAGCGATAGCCCGCCAAGTTAGAACGCTTGGAGAGCGAATGTAAAGCCAAAATTCCTTCAGTCGAGCCGCCGCACACACGTTCATCTAGGACCGAGACCGGTTGTTTGTCCCACCCCAATTCGATGTAGCACTCATCAGAGACCACCAATGCGCCACGATCACGTGCCCACGCCACAATCTCGCGCAGGGTTTGAACGTCTAAGACTTGTCCGGTTGGATTTGCTGGCGAATTAATCCACACCAAGGAAACGTCACCGCTGACCTGCGTCGGGTCGGCTGCTATGACTGGCTCCGCTGAAATCATCCGAGCACCCACGTCGTAGGTGGGATAGGCCAATTCAGGAATGACGATGCGATCGCTAGCCCCAAGGCCAAGCATTGTGGGTAGCCAGGCCACGAACTCTTTGGTCCCCACAACGGGAAGCACATCGTTGGGGTCTAGCGCGACGGCGCCGGTGGATCGGGACATCCATGCCACCGCTGCTGCACGTAAAACATCAGTGCCGTGCGTTGTGGGATAACCAGGGGTATTCGAAGCGGCGCGCAAGGCTTCTTGGATCAGGTCTGGAACAGGGTCAACCGGAGTGCCAACGCTTAAATCAACAATTCCATCACTGTGGGCTGCCGCTTGTTGAGCATGTGAGGCGATTGAGTCCCAAGGAAAATCTGGCAACCGCGACAAAGGATTGTTCACGGGTGTCGCGCTTGGTGCCACGTGATTAGTTGTGCTCCTGCGGAGGCAGGCCAGTGACGATGACAGCATCGCGTTCGGCTGCGCCAACTCGAGCCGCTCCACCAGGAGAGCCAACGCCTTCGAAGAATTCAACATTGGCGGAAGTAAACGGCGCCCACTCGGTAGGAACGTCATCTTCATAGAAGATGGCTTCAACCGGACATACGGGTTCGCACGCGCCACAGTCAACACACTCATCAGGCTGGATGTAGAGCATCCGTCCGCCTTCATAGATGCAGTCAACGGGACATTCTTCGATGCAAGCCTTGTCCTTAAGGTCAACGCAAGGCTGCGCGATCACGTAGGTCACGTGCGGTTCCTTCCAGGATGAGCCCAGCGCCTTCGCTGGTGTGCAACTAGTATTGCGATGCCAGAACTAGATGTCACCGTGGGGGTTCACCGTGTCGCCAGATTCGACTCCACAAACCCCATCATCTGCGGCTTGTGATCCTGTCAACCTCGGCGAAAATGCGTCCCCAACACCTGCCACAGCACTGCACCAAGGCGGTCGGCTCGTGGTGGCAATCTCAGAGGCAAATCAGGGCCAGCGAGTCAGCGTGCGCTATCTGTTGCAAGGGCAGGCCCCAGGAGAGCAGGACGTGCTCTTCACCGACGTGCTCGGGCATCTCGAACAGTGGGGGCCGACGACCGCAGGAATCCGGCGTAAAAACGGACAGCTCGTTGAGGTAGAGATTGCCAAGATTGTTGCGGCCAAAGTCATTCCTCCCGAGCCCAAACGACGCTCCTCTTCTGCCTAATTGGCTCACCCTGCGTAGGCTCGGTTTCACGATCTAATCTGGAGACTCCTTGTTGCACCTCACCGATACCCGCACCCGCGGCGTTGAACTCATTGAGCCATCAACGCCTGGCGAGCTTTCGGTGTACGCGTGCGGGCCCACGGTGTATCGATTCGCGCACGTGGGCAACTTGCGCACCTTTTTACTGACCGACCTGATTCGTCGAGTCGCCACCTTGCATGGCCTGCGGGTAACAGTGGTGCAAAACATCACTGATGTGGGTCACATGGCCGATGACCGCGGTCTCGAAGAGGCCGGTGAAGACAAAATTTTGAGCCAAGCGCGAGAAGAAAATCGCAGTGCACTCGACATCGCTCGGTTTTATGAAGCCGCGTACTTGGCTGACCTTGAGCGCCTGAACATCGTGCCCGCCGACGTGGCTCCCCGAGCTTCAGAATCCATTGATTTGATGGTCGAATTGATCCAAACCTTGGTGGACAAGTCTCACGCCTACGTCGGTGGCGATGGTTCGGTGTACTTCGATGCTCGCTCGATTGACAATTACGGGGCCATCAGTGGCAACAAGCTTGATGCGCTCAAGCCGGGCACTCGCTTTGCCATTGAAGAAGATCCGCAAGCTAGCGGTCGGAAGCGCTTCCACGCGGATTGGGCGCTGTGGAAAGTTGCTGGAGACACGCGAACTCAGCTTGTTTGGGATACGCCGTGGGGTGTGGGTTTTCCTGGCTGGCATGTGGAGTGCTCAGCCATGAGTGTGCATCATCTGGGTACCACCATCGATGTTCACACCGGTGGAATTGATTTGCGCTTCCCCCACCACGAAGATGAAAAAGCCCAATCTGATGCTGCAACCGGCACGGAGGTGGTGCGCCACTGGGTGCACGCCGAACACTTGCTCTTCGATGGCCGCAAGATGGCAAAGTCAACCGGCAATGTCCTGCTACTTCAAGATGTCATTGACCGCGGCATTGATCCGCTGGCACTTCGCCTGTGTTTCCTCGAGCACAACTACCGACAGCAAATGAACTTGACGTGGAACGCCATTGAGTCGGCAGCAACGACCCTGAAGCGTTGGCGGTTAAAGATCGCCCAGTGGGCTGAAGAGCCATCAGCGCCCATCGATGAGACAACGAAAAATGCGGTCGTTGCGGCTTTTGATGATGATCTCGATACCCCCAAGGCCATCCAAATTTTGCGCCGTCTGGAAAAGGACGAGTCTGTATCGACTGGATCAGTTTTTGAAACTTTCGTGTACTTGGATCGACTTCTCGGTCTTGACCTCGCTCGCGATGTGGGCAAACCGGTCGTGGCGCAGCAGTTGCCGGCAGGAGCACAAGCACTCCTTGATGCCCGCGAGCAGGCTCGGGCCGATAAGCAGTGGGCCGCTTCGGATCAACTTCGCGATGAACTTGCCGCACTAGGGGTCGTGGTAGCAGATTCCAAAGAAGGTCAAACCTGGAGTTTGGCCTAACGCCGCCACCTAGCCGGTGGGTTTAGGTGTTGGCTTTGCAGCCGGTTTTGCACTGGCCGTTGGTGTTGCCGTGGCCTTGGGTGTTGGTTTCTTACACGTGATGTTTGCCGCCGGGTTGTACTTGGTCGTCAAGGGTTCACGCTTGACTTCTTTGCCCGCGATTTTGAAAACTCGCGTGACCACAATGGTGAATCCCTCAGAGCCACCTTGCGGGGTGCACGGCGAACTGGCGTCCGTTTGTTGGGTGAACGGTTTGACATCTTGATGTGGGCCGGACTCCGCCGAGATGTCATAGCGCTTTGTGCCATACATGGTCACCGTGACGAAGTTGGTTCCGCGCACCGCGGTGATGAATACTCCATGCGGCGAATCGTTTCTAAATTTTAGATCAAGCTGTCCCCAGGACACAGTGGCCTCAAGGCCTGGTTGATACCGGGAGATGTAAAACGAGTGAGCCCGCTGTTCAATACGCTCAAGGCCGGCAAAAAATGCGGCATGCCAAGTGGCAGTGGCCATCGTTGAGACCCCGCCACCGAGATCTTCTTGAAGTCGACCCGACTTGATCACAAAGCCCTTGGTGTAGCCATTTGCTGGAGTGCGCTCGAGCACGATGTTATTCATGCTGAAGACCTCACCAGGCTTGAGTAAGGTGCCATTAATTCGCTCGGCAGCCTGACCGATGTTTTGGTACCGATACGGCGCATAGGGAAACTTTTGGCGGAACTTAGAGATCTGCTCCACGATGCCCAGTTTTTTTGCATCTGCCGTGGTGAAGGTGGCCGCTTGCGGTTTGAGCGTGACATTTGCCAGCCGAATACCCTCTTGGGTGGCAGCTTCGGCAATAGCTGAGCTCAGTTGCTCAACATCGACGGCCTGCCCATCTTGCGATGGAACGATCGTCGGCTTTCCCTTAACAATCCTAAATCGGGCATCAACGGCCGGCTGCTGAGTTGGACCTAGGTCTTGCTGAATCGCCTTGAGGGCACGGGGGCCATCAACGACCAATTGCATTTTCCCGTCCACAACCTTGGTGCTAAAAGACGGTGTCAGCGTGGCGATAGGAACATCAATGCTTTGATCGACGGGTTCGTTGGGGTTAGCACCGGTGCCAGTTAAGCGAATAGAAATCGGAGCTGAAACCACCGTCTTACCCAACTGACTCACAGCATTTGCAACATCTTCGGCGGTGAGCTGGGGTTGTTGCGAGGTTAAGGAAACTTTGACTTTGCGCTGCCTGGCCGCCGCTGTGGAGAAAATGGCAACTTTCACTTGCTCAGGCGTGAGAACTTGACCCGATTTGGGCTTAATGCCGGTGACCTTATTGCCGCTAAAAGCTAATCCACCCTCAACGACCGGATGACTGAGCTTTTTGACAACAGCATTGATGCTCTTATTGAGAAACGTTTCCCGGACCGCAAAAACAGGATCGACGGCACCACCCTTACCAAAAAGGCGAGTAAGAGAATTTCCGCCGGTCAACGATGTTGCACTATCAACTGTGGCTTGGAGGTCAAGCCCAACGGCGGCCTCTTGCAGATCCACGCGGCTTTGACGCTCGCCGTCGGTGATGATCACATCGCGCAAAAGTCGCGGCTCTAACTTGTCTTTCAAGACCTTTTTCGCCTGATCTGGCGAAAGCCCGCCGATTGCCACGCCCTCAACGCTGGTTCCCTTAGGGACATGCCCGCGGGCATTGATGTTCAGCGCAATGAAAATAAACAGCAGGCCCACTAACGAAAAAATCACGATCCGCCGATTTCGCCGGCGAGTGGCTAATTCAGCTGCGCTGAGCTTTTTTGGTGCGCCGCTGGCCACGTGTGTTCGCCTTTCATCTGTAACTTCCCGTTGTGGGGGTTACAGACTATGACGAAAAGCAGGCATCAACCGGTTCCGACAATCGGTGAGGACATACCCAATTAGTACACATTCTGCATCTCGCGGGCGCTCAAAGGTTCTTGATGCCACTGCGAAAACTGCTGATCACCACGATGAGCAGGCCGCCAACTAAGAAGGCATAGCCGTACCAAGCCCCGGGCACTACAAGATCGCCGGCTGGCCGTTGTGCGCTCAGAGTTAAGACAGTTAGGACCCACCCTGCTCCCACAGCAAAGGATGCTGCCGCTGTGGTGGTCAATGAACCCACCACTGTGCACCCGGTCCAGGTGATCGCAAGGGCAGCCAGTAAACCGATAGGAATCGAGGTGCTTCCAACGAAGATCTGGCCCGATTGCCAAAAGCACCCGATTGCAGCAATTAACCCACCAAAGGCCACGGCTACAGCAAGCACGAAACCGGCACGCACTAAGCGGATTAAAGAGCTCACACCGACAGTGTGGACTGCCTAGACCCGATCGGTGGCTTCGGCTCGCACATCAATCACGCTTGCGCGCTGGGCTCCACCGGCCGCCTCAATAACATCTGTGATTTCCCGACCGATGAGCTCTTCACGCTCCATAAGAGCATCACGCAATGCGGTGATCAAGTGACGATTTTGACTCAACAGGATTTTCACAGCTGCCTTTTGCTCCTGCAGCAACCTTTCAACCCTTTCGCGACCATCGCTGTCACTAAGAACTCGGCCAGCGATGTTGCTTCCATTGAAGGCTCCGTTTTGCACGGCCCCATAGGAAATCAACGTGTCAGTCATCCCGCAGGAGCCGACCATTTCGCAGGCAACATTGGTTGCATAGAGCAGGTCTCCACCTGGGCCGGTGGAAATATCGCCAAAGAACAACTCTTCAGCTACCTGTCCGGCCATCGCAATACGAATCAGGGACATCATCTCGGTCTTCGAGCGAGTGAAAACATCATCGGCATCGCCATGAGCCAACATGCCAAGAGCTTGTCGACGCTTGATGATGGTCAAAATCTCAAGGCGACGCTCTGGTGCACACAGGTAGGCAGCAACGGCATGGCCGGCTTCATGAGTTGAAATCAATTCACGCTCATGCGGGGTGTAAGCAACCGGTTGGCCCAAGCCCACTTCTTCAACTAGGCGAGCGCGCTCAACATCACCCATGGACATCTCACGTTTGCCGCGACGCACAGCGTTGACCAAAGCCTCATCAAAGAGGTGCTCAATCATCACCGGGGTGTAACCCGTGGTCGCCGAGGCAATCTGGTCGCGCATGATCTCGTCATTGAGTTCAGCTGCGTGCGCCTTTGACTTGAGGAAGTGATCAACCAGAGCGCGACGACCTTGTTTGGCTGGAAGTTCGAAGGTGAGGCGACGGTCAAAGCGGCCTGGGCGCAATAGCGCCGGGTCAAGGTTGTCGGCTCGGTTGGTGGCCGCAATGAGCAAGATATTTGTCCGCGGTGGAACAGGGCGTGGAAGTTGGCGCGACTCATCAAGGAAGAGGTTGGCCTTGTCGATGAACCAGGTCTGTACCTTTTGACTTCCCGTGGGCTCATCAAAGGACTGCATCTGAACCAGAAGTTCGTTCACTACACCACCAACACCCTCACTGGTGATGTTGGAATTGATCACGCTGGCACCGGCAGTGTGTGAAAGGGCAAATGTGGTGGGAAGCGCGTGCAAGGAACCACAGCCATGAGCAACCGCGCTCACCGATTCAGGGGCAATCGTTGCCGACAGCCCACCACGAGCCATCGCAATCGCATCGATCTCCTCAATGAAGCCAATTGCTCCACCTTCTTGACGGGCAACTTTGCGAAGCTTCTTGAAGTAGGAGCGAATCTTGCGAGCCGTGGCCCCGTAGTACATGGACTGAAAAGAGGTTGCGCTAACAAAGAGGAAAGGGACGCCTGCTTCGGCAGCCATAGCCTTAGCAAGGTGGGTCTTACCGGTTCCGGGTGCTCCTTCAAAGAGCAGTCCGCGTCGTGGCGTGCCACCCATCTCGTCAGCAAATTGCTTGTGCGCCAAAAATAGGTTCAGGCTTCGAACAACATCTTCCTTGATTGGGTCAATGCCGATTACATCGTCAAGGCGTGTGGAAATTTGTTCGGGACGGAACATCACGTGCGGTGATCGGCCTGCACCGACCGTGCCGGCAAGTAAGACCACAGCTAGCAGGACAAAGAACAAAAGTGGCATAACTACTAACGGGTCAACGTTGGGGAATGAAAAAACGTTGAACGGATCCCCAAGCGCCAAACGCAACCACAAGAAGGCGGCGGGAACACCCAGTAGCCAGGCGAGCGTGCGCAGTCGGCGGCGACGTTGCTTTTCACGATTGCGACCAACATCTGCGCTGCGAGCGGCAATCAATTCAGGAAGCCCACTTGTTTCAGGCGCCCCCGTCAACGTTGACGTTTGCGATTGACTCTGAATGCGCGACTTCATGATTGCCTCCCAGCGACCTCTTGTCACAAGACTGCGAGGTGTGGTGGAAGTTTCGTCCGACTTGACTGCTCAGCGCGCGGGCCATCACCCGTTTGGCGTATCAAGTTCGGCTAAATCAAGCCGATAGGAGGAGGCCTACAGGCTCAAACCGGACAGGAAATCACTTTCTCGAGCTGGCTCTCCTGAGGTGTCCCCCACATTGCCGCGCACCAGTCGAAAGTGCTCAGTACCAAGCCCTTCTGGACCGATAGCTTGTGAGATTTTCAAAAATGGTGCTTCTTTTGTAATTTGAGTCTCGTGCGCGAGCAAGGCCTTTACCTTGAGCGGCTCCAACGTCACATCGGTAATCATCGTGGTGACGTACTCATCGGGGCATGCCCACGGTCGGCCGCCTTCAGCTTCGTCGTTGGAGAAGAAGTCGATGCCCTGTTCGGCGAGCACTTTGCGCGTGCGCTCAACATTGGAACGCGGAAATGCGGTCCAATAAATCTTTGGTACATCCCAAGCCTGTCCAAGTTCTGGTTTATAAGACGGAGCCGCAGCTAAGACGGCGCCATACATGGCGGCCCGATGGGCTTGAATGTGATCGGGGTGGCCATAGCCACCGAATTCGTCGTAGGTGACTAAGACATGGGGTCGAACCTCACGAATGATCTGAGCCATATCGGTGGCGGCTTGGGTGAGGTCCGCTTGCCAAAAACAATCGGTACGTGCATTTTGTTCGGTGCCCATCATTCCGCTGTCGCGATAACGACCAGGTCCACCCAATTGGCGGTGATCGCTCACGCCAAGAATTTCCATCGCCTTGGCCAGTTCACCCTGTCGGTGTGAGCCAAGCGCATCGTCTTGAGCTGATGCCAAGTTCTCCAGTTCGGGCACCAGGACTTCGCCTTCTTCGCCCAAGGTGCACGTGACCAGCGTGACCTGATGGCCATCGCGCACGTAGCGGCCCATGGCAATGCCACTGCCGATGGTTTCGTCGTCGGGGTGGGCATGGACGAACATCAAGCGACCTTTAGTCATAGATACATCGTAGGCGCGAGCCTTGCCGCCGTCCTGCTGGCAGGATCAAGGCGTGAGCACCGACTCCTTTCCACGCAGGTCAGCCCTGACCAGAGGGTTTCGCCTGGGTGCCCCGAGAACCTTCACCATCAGTAGCGATGGTTCGCGTGTGCTGTTTCTGCGATCGCGTCACGGCACTGATGAAGTCAATGCGCTGTGGTCGTTAGAGGTAGCAACAGGGATTGAAACGTGCGTTGCTGATCCGCGCGAGCTGGCCAGTGTCGATGGTGAACTCCCTGCTGAAGAAAAGGCGCGGCGCGAGCGAGCACGCGAAGTTGCTGGCGGCATTGTGACCTACTGCACCGATGCTGATTGCTCGCGCGCAGTTGTTACGATGGCCGGCCAGGCATTTCTTGTTGATGTCAAACAAGCACGCACTTCCCCACTTGACCTTCCATCGCCCATTCTTGATCCGCGACTTGATCGATCTGGGCGACGCATCGCATTTGTTCATGACAATGCACTGTGGGTTCACGATCTCACCGGTTTGGCGAGCACTTCAGCGGTTCGACTCACGCCCGTTGAATCTGCCGCGCAAATCACCTGGGGTTTGGCTGACTTCATCGCCGCTGAGGAAATGGATCGCACGCGCGGGCACTGGTGGGATTACAACGGAACGGCCGTTTTTGTTCAGCGAACGGATGCTTCTGCTGTTGATGAACTCACGATCGTCAACCCCACCGATCCAACAGCTCCTATGACTCACCGATATCCGGCCGCAGGCACCACCAATGCCAGCGTCAGCGTGCACCGCTTCGGCCTTGATGGCTCCAGTGTGGAGATCTCTTGGGATAAGGCCACTTATGAATACTTCGTGGACCTAATTTCAGATCAACACGGCCAGATGTTGCTCGTGCAATCCCGCGATCAGCGCACCTTGCGCCTACTAGCGATCAATGCCGATGGCAGTACGAGTTTGATTGAAGAACAAGATGATGAAAACTGGGTTGAACTTGTCGCCGGCGCCCCAGCGCGACTGGCTAATGGTGGTCTTGTTCGGGTACTCGACATCAACAACAACCGCCACTTAACCATTGATGACTTTGTGGTCTCACCTAATGGCTGGGATGTGCGAAGCGTCAATAGCGTGGATGAAGACACGGTTGTTTTTTCTGCATCGCCGACCGCCAACTCGTGGGACTGCGCCCTATGGTCCTGGAACGCCGAGGCCGGCGCGCAAACTCTGACCAGCGGTGGTTGGAACTCTGGGATGTCCCGCGGTGGAACCCAATTGATCGCGAGCAATCAACTCAACGCCCCAAAAGGCGAACAAAGTGTGATCAGCGTTGAGTCAGTCCACTCCGCGCAGCCACACATCATTGAATCCTTCGTTGAAATTCCCACCGTTGAACCGGTGATTTATCGCGTTGAAACTGCTGAACCGTTGTTGCGCATTGCCGTGCTATTCCCGGATGGGGAAATCCCGAGCAAACCGCTACCGGTCCTGCTTGATCCCTACGGTGGGCCACATGGTCAACGCGTGATGAGCGCAGCATCGGCCTTTTTGACCGCACAGTGGTGGGCCAACCAAGGATTTGTCGTCATCGTCGCCGATGGTCGCGGTATGCCAGGCAGTCCGGCATGGGAAAAGTCCGTGCATCTCGACCTATCCAGTGGAGTTCTTGCTGATCAAGTCAGTGCGCTGCAGGCAGTGGCCGCGGCTTACCCATCGAGCCTTGATCTCTCGGCAGTGGGAATTCGGGGCTGGTCCTTTGGTGGTTATTTAGCAGCACTTGCTGTTCTTGATCGTCCCGATGTTTTTCATGCTGCGGTAGCTGGAGCACCGGTAACCGAATGGCGGCTCTACGACACCCATTACACCGAGCGCTATCTCGGTGACCCGGCAAAGAATTCAGCAATCTACGACGCTAACTCGCTGATCCCGCGCGCGAAGAATTTAACCCGACCACTGCTTCTGATTCACGGCGTTGCCGACGACAACGTCTTCGTGTCGAACACCGCGCAACTGTCACAAGCTTTGACCGCAGCTGGCAAGGAACACCAGGTCGAATACCTGACCGGAGTCACACACATGACGCCCCAAGAAGAGGTCGCGGAGAACCTACTGCTCCTGCAGTTGGACTTCCTGAAGAAATCCTTGGGTTAAAGCGCGATCGCACACCCGATTACTGAGGCTTTTTCGCCTTGCCACGGGTGCGCCCGCGCTCATTGGCATCCAGAATCACTTTGCGGATGCGCACGGTAGCCGGAGTGACTTCAACACATTCATCTTCGCGACAAAACTCAAGGGCTTCTTCGAGCGAAAGTTGGCGATGCGGGATCAGCGGAACCAAAATGTCGCCGGATGACTGACGCATGTTGGTCAGCTTCTTTTCCTTGGTCGGGTTGACGTCCAAGTCATCAGCGCGCGAGTTCTCTCCCACGATCATGCCTTCGTAAACCTCAGTACCAGGGCCCACGAACATCGTTCCGCGCTCCTGCAAGTTCGCCAAAGCAAAACCAGTGGTCGGACCAGTGCGGTCAGCCACCAACGAGCCCGACGGACGCGTACGCAATTCGCCGACCCATGGCGCATAGGAATCGAAAATGTGGTGCAGCAATCCGGTGCCGCGAGTTTCAGTGAGGAACTCGGTGCGGAAACCAATCAAGCCACGAGCTGGAACAACAAACTCCATCCGCACCCAACCAGTGCCGTGATTGGTCATTTGCTCCATGCGGCCCTTACGCAACGCCATCAACTGCGTGACAACACCCAAATGCTCCTCGGGTGCGTCAATGGTCAAGCGCTCCATGGGCTCGTGCACCTTGCCATCAATCAAACGGGTCACCACTTGCGGCTTACCGACGGTCATTTCAAAGCCTTCACGACGCATGAGCTCAACCAAAATGGCAAGTTGCAATTCGCCACGGCCTTGGACTTCCCACGTGTCGGGGCGTTCGGTGGTCTCCACCCGCAACGAAACGTTTCCGACAAGTTCTGAGTCCAAACGAGCCTTGAGCAGGCGCGCGGTCAACTTGGTTCCCGAGCGGCCGGAAATCGGTGAAGTGTTGATACCGATCGTCATCGACAGCGATGGTTCATCAACGGTGATGACGGGAAGCGGAACTGGGTTCTCCAGATCAGCCAAGGTTTCGCCAATGGTGATTTCAGAAATTCCAGCGATAGCGACTAGGTCGCCAGGTCCGGCTGATTCGGCTGAAACGCGATCAAGTGCTTCGGTCATCAGCAGTTCAACGATCTTGACCCGCTCAATGGTTCCGTCGGCGCGACACCATGCGACCTGCTGACCCTTTTTGATTTCACCTTCGTGTACGCGACACAGTGCAAGGCGACCAAGGTAGGGAGATGCGTCCAAGTTGGTGACATGAGCTTGTAGCGGAGCACCTGGCGTGTACAAAGGGGCCGGAATCGTTGAGGTCAAGGCAGTGAACAACGGACCCAGGTCTTCGGCATCGGGCATTCCACCATCGTCAGGTTGATTCATTGATGCGCGGCCAGCTTTTGCCGAGCAGTACACAATCGGGAAGTCAATCTGTTCTTCGGTGGCGTCAAGGTCCAGGAACAGCTCGTAGGTCTCGTCCACGACTTCTTTGATCCGGGCGTCCGGGCGATCGACCTTATTTATCACCAGCACCACTGGTAACTTCTTTGCCAGCGCCTTGCGCAAGACGAAGCGGGTTTGCGGCAGGGGGCCTTCGCTGGCATCGACCAGCAGCAGGATGCCGTCCACCATTTCCAGCCCACGCTCAACCTCCCCTCCAAAGTCAGCGTGCCCTGGGGTGTCCACGATGTTGATGGTCAAAGCCGTGGCCGTGGACGTGGCAGGGATCACGTCAGATCCTGCGGGAGGGACGTAGCGGATTGCGGTGTTTTTGGCGAGGATGGTGATGCCCTTTTCCCGCTCCAAATCCATCGAATCCATCACGCGATCGGTCAAGGTTTCATGCGCATTGAAGGCTCCGGCTTGACGAAGCATCTGGTCCACCAGAGTCGTCTTGCCATGGTCCACGTGGGCCACGATGGCCACGTTGCGCAAATCAAATCTGGACACTCGGTCTGTGGTGTTGGGCACGGTGGCCAGCACTCGATTCTCAGGGAGGGGGCGACGATTCGGTTCGTCGCTGACTCTGTAATCCTACGGGGCGCGGGTTTTTATCCTGCGGTCAGTAGCAGTTCTGTTTCTGTGGAGGCTCATTAATGACCACCGGCACCCTCTCGCCCGGCAGGGCGCGGATCACCGCCCGGACCCTTCGAACCGACAAGTACTGGGTTTCCCCCTTACTGACGGTCATCGGAATCACTGCATGGATCACCTACGCGACAGTTCGCGTGTTCATGCAGAACTACTACTGGGGCGCTCAAGGCGGTGAGCCGGTTCGCTACCTCACACCGTTCTACTCGCCGTGTATCTCTAAGGGTTGCGTCGCCGCTGCAGCTGAGTGGGGTCAGTTCCTTCCCGACGTGTGGTGGCTGCCCTACGCCGCATTGACGTTGCCGTTCTTGTTCCTCTTCCGCTTCACCTGCTACTACTACCGCAAGGCCTACTACCGCTCGTTCTGGCAATCGCCCACCGCCTGCGCGGTTAACGAGCCTCACAAGAAGTACTCCGGCGAATCGCGCTTCCCACTCTTGGGTCAAAACGCACACCGCTACTTCTTCTACATTGCAGCCTTGATTTCGATCATCAACACCATTGATGCCTTCCACTCCTTTCAAAAAGAAGGTGGCGGTTGGGGCATCGGTGTTGGATCGATCGTCTTGACTGCCAATGTCATCTGCTTGTGGGCCTATACCGCTTCGTGCCACTCGTGCCGGCACATCATGGGCGGCCGCTTGACCAACTTCTCCAAGCACCCGCTGCGCTACAAGGGTTGGACCTTTGTTTCCAAGCTCAACAACAAGCACCAGCAGCTGGCCTGGACCACCTTGGCCACCCTTGTCATCGCTGACTTCTACGTGATGGCTGTTGCCGCTGGCTGGATCACCGACTTCAACACCTTCTGACCCCCACCATTACAGACTGAGGAATTGACACTTCTATGACACAGATCGAACGCCATACATTTGACGTAGTGGTGATGGGTGCTGGTGGTGCCGGACTGCGTGCC
>CAIXNN010000043.1 GCA_903920865.1 uncultured Actinomycetes bacterium | reverse complement strand
CCTGCCGGTTAACAGCCGGCTGCTCTGCCAATTGAGCTACAGGGGATGGGCAACCGAGGCCGCCGCAGGAGCAAACCCTAGCAACAGCCCCCACGCACGATTCCGGCCACGTCCGCCAAGCCATTCCACTACTAAAGGGCCTCTGGTTTGGCGTGAGATTAAGCCTAAATAAGCCCATAATGAGAACACTTCATCAACGATGGGTTGGGCGATGGCTGGATATCTGATTAAGCGCCTTGCCATGTCGTTGTTGCTGGTCTTCTTAGCCACAAGTTTGGCCTATGTTTTGGCGTCGGTGACGATGAAGCCGCGGGATAATTACCTCGCGCGTAATCCCCCAGTGCCAACTAGTTCCATCGATGGAATCTTGAACGCTGTCAATCAAAACGACAAAACCCCAGTTGCCAAGCGCTACGTGACGTGGATGAATGGTGTGCTGCACGGAAACTTTGGCAAGACTCTGACCGGTCAATCGATTAATGAGGAGATGGGCCGACGCATTGGCGTCTCGCTTCGGCTCCTGATACTCGGCAGCATCGTTGGTGCAGTCTTTGGAGTCTTACTGGGAGTTTGGGGCGCACTCAAACAATACAAACCCTCGGATCGAATAGCCACCATCTTTTCTTTCGTCATGTTAGCCACACCGGTGTTTGTCTTAGCCACCGTCCTGAAGTACGGCGCCGTGCAATTCAATGACGTCATCGGTTTCAAACTGATCTTTTTCACAGGCGAAGTCACACCAGGTTTACAAACTGGCACGTGGGGAACCCTTGTTAACCGTTTCCAACACATCATTTTGCCCACCCTGGCAATCAGCTTGGGCGAAATTGCCCTCTACAGCCGCTACCAACGCAGCGCCATGCTCGATGTTCTTGGAAGTGACTACCTGCGTACGGCGCAGGCTAAGGGTCTAACGCGTCGGCAAACCTTTTACAAGCACGGACTTCGCACCGCATTGATCCCGATGACCGTGTGGTTCGCTTTTGCGTTTGGGACTTTGGTCGTGGGTGCCACCTTCACTGAAAAGATCTTCTCGTGGCAAGGAATGGGCGCCTGGTTTATTGATTCGATCAGCGCCCAAGACATCAACGTGGCAGCTGCTACCACTTTGTTTACCGCAGTGCTGATCTTGTTCTCTACTTTCTTGGCAGACGCGATGCGCGGCTTCCTTGACCCACGCGTGCGAGGTAACCAATGAGTAGATGGCGTTTAGTGTGGCGCAGGTTTAAGCGCAACAAGTCTGCAATCTTTGGGCTTGTTGTCATCGCGGCACTATTCATCGCAGCTTTCCTTGGCCCTTTGGTGTCGAAATATAGTTACGACTACATCGATGCGAACGCATTCCTCAAACCACCCTCGCCAAAACATTGGTTTGGCACGAGCCAAATTGGTCAAGACGTATTCGCTCAAACGATGCGTGGCCTACAGAAATCTTTGATCATCGGCTTTCTCGTAGGAATAATCTCTACCGGTTTAGCTGCCATCGTGGGCGCTACTGCTGGCTACTTTGGCGGAGTCATCGAGCGTTTCAACCTGTTTGTCATCTCGTTACTGTTGGTTCTGCCTGACTTCTTGATTATCGCCATCATCAGCCCGCGCATCCGTGGCCAATCCTGGCTGTGGTTGGTCATTTTGATCTCGCTGTTCTCATGGATGCTCACTTCCATGGTGGTTTACAACTTAACGTTGTCCTTGAAGCAACGCGAATTTGTTACCGCAGCGCGCTTTATGGGCGTTCGGCCATTCACGGTGATCACTCGACACATCCTGCCGAACATGGCCTCGTTCTTGATCATTGATACGACTTTGACCGTCGGTGGAGCGATCTTGCTCGAATCAGGACTGTCCTACTTTGGCTTCGGTGTGCAACCACCTGATATTTCGCTGGGCACATTGATTGCTGCAGGTACCGGATCAGCTCTGACCTATGTGTGGCTGTTCGCTTTTGCTGGTTCGATTTTGACGATCTTGGTTTTAGCGGTGAGTTTGGTGGGCGATGGTTTGCGCGATGCCATCGACCCACAATCTGAAGCAAGGGCAGCGCTATGACCAACCACGAGCTAACGCAACCAATTGATGAAACTGCGACCCTGAGTGTGCGGGACCTGCAGGTAACCTTCCCCAGCGAAGCAGGGCCAGTGGAGGCTGTGCGCGGAGTCAGTTTTGATGTGCACCCGGGTGAAGTCGTTGGCATCGTTGGTGAATCAGGATCGGGTAAGTCCACCGTTGCCTTGTCCATCATGGGACTGCTTCAAGACAGCGCCCGGGTAAGCGGTGTGGCCAACTTCCAAGGGCAAAATATCTTGGGACTAGACGATAAATCCCTCTCGCGCATTCGCGGTAAGTCTGTTGCCATGGTCTTCCAAGATCCGCTTTCTGCTTTCACGCCGGTGTACACGATCGGGGCACAAATTAGCGAAGCCATTCGCATTCACCAAGACTTAACTAGGGATCAAGCCAACGCTCGAGCTATAGAGCTTCTGGACCTGGTCGGAATCCCGCAAGCCAAGGATCGCATTCGCTCATTTCCGCACGAATTTTCCGGTGGTATGCGTCAGCGCGCAATGATCGCGATGGCTATCGCCAATGACCCTGATCTGATCATCGCTGATGAACCCACCACCGCATTGGATGTGACCGTTCAGGCGCAAATTCTCGATGTTCTTGAAACAGCACGGCAAGCAACCAAGGCCGCCTTGCTATTGATCACCCATGACCTGGGTGTTGTTGCAGGTGCATGTGATCGAGTCGCCGTGATGTATGCCGGCAAAGTAGTGGAAACCTCCGACGTGTTCTCCACATTTGCACATCCTCAGATGCCATACACGATCGGACTGCTCGGTGCAGTTCCCCGCCTTGATGCTGCAGTGGGCGAGCCGTTGGTTCCCATTGAAGGCGCCCCACCATCCATGGTGAACCTGCCCACCCAGTGTCAATTTGTTTCACGCTGCCCGGTGGCTCTCCCCCGCTGTCATGAAGAAGAGCCGACGCTGACTGCCACCACAACCAGCACCGATGAGCGAGCGCACCAGGTGGCCTGCCATCGCAGCGATGAAATCTCTGACGGCCACATTGATGGTCATCTGGTATTTCCCTTGCCCGAGCTAGCAGTGGCCGAACACATCACCATTGCCCGCGAAGACCGCGAGGTAGTCATCAACGTGGATGGTCTCGTTCGCGAATACCCAGTGCGCAGAGGTGCCGTGCTCTCGCGTCGAGTCGGGACGGTTTATGCCGTCGATGGCGTCAGTTTTGATGTTCGGACCGGCGAAGCACTCGCACTGGTTGGCGAATCCGGCTGTGGAAAGACCAGCACCGTGACCGAAATCTTGGAATTGCGTGAACTCAAGGACGGTGCCGTCACAATCTTTGGCAAAGATGCATCAAAATTGACCAAGGATGAAAAGCAAGAGATCCGGCGTAACTTGCAAGTGGTCTTTCAAGACCCACAGGCATCCCTTGATCCGCGCCTTCCCGTGGGCGACATCTTGGCCGAGCCGCTCACGACTCACGGTATGCCAAGGGATGAACAACGGGCCCGCGTTCTTGAGTTGCTCTCCCTTGTTGGACTAGAGGCAACACACGCCGATCGCTACCCGTCGGAATTTAGTGGTGGACAACGCCAGCGCATCGCCATTGCCCGAGCCCTTGCGCTCAACCCGCAACTGATCGTCCTTGACGAACCCGTCTCGGCACTTGACGTCTCAATCCAAGCCGGAGTCTTGAACCTGCTCGCAGATCTTCGTGGGCAGTTAGGTTTGGCTTACATTTTTGTGGCCCATGACTTGTCTGTGGTTCGACAAAGCGCAGACCGGGTAGCTGTGATGTACCTAGGTCGCATCGTTGAAATCGGCGACACCGAGCAAATCTTCAACAAACCGTGGCACCCGTATACCCAAGCTTTACTGTCCGCGGTTCCCATTCCTGATCCGATTCGTGAACGAGCACGCGAGCGCATCTTGCTCATTGGGGACCAACCCAGCCCAACCGTGCGCTACGAAGGGTGCCGATTTAGGTCTCGGTGCTTCCGCTACCAGGCCCTTCCCGAGAATCAAACGGAAGACTGCCGAACCCAAGATCCAAGCCTCAAGAGCCCCACTGGCACCAATTTGGGGTACCAAACGTCCCATGCTGCAGCCTGTTTCCACGTAGAAGAGCGTCCGGTGGTGTAGAACGGTTATCAGGTTCTAATCCAACAAGGAGACCCGATGCTGACCGTTCTCAGGCGCCGCAAGACCGCCGCACTCTTTGTCGCTGGCACAGCCGCCGCGACACTGCTACTCACCGGCTGTTCAGGCTCAAGTTCCAACACAGCTGTTGGTGCTAGTACTAACGACATCGCTTCAACGCCACGCGACCAAGTCGCCGACGGTGGCACGCTTCGCTACCCCATCGCTGAATCGATTAATCAATTCAACAGTAACCAGGCCGACGCCACCGGTTACGACGCCAATTTGGTTTCATTCATGATGCCCGGCCCCTTTGACTACAGCGCAGATGCGACACCTTCGGTGAACAAGGATTACTTCAGCGACATCGTGTTGACCTCAACCTCGCCACAGGTAGTGACCTACACCATCAACCCCAAGGCGAAGTGGAGCAACGGTAACCCGATCTCCTACAAGGACTTCGTTGCTCAATGGAAGGCCTTGAATGGTTCGAACCCGGCCTACCAGGTTGCGTCAACCACCGGGTACGACCAAATCAAGTCCATCTCACGTGGTGCTGATGACCAGGTTGTGACCGTCACGTTCGCTAAGACGTATGCCGATTGGCGGGCGCTGTTCTCTAGCTTGTACCCAGCATCAGTCAACGCCACACCTGACGCCTTCAACAACAGCCTGAAGGAAGGCATCAAGATCACGGCTGGTCCGTTCAAGTTTGACAACGTGAACAAGACCACCAAGACCGTCACGATCGTTCGCGATGACAACTGGTGGGGCGATCCAGCCAAACTTGACAAGGTTGTTTTCCCGGTGATCGTCGATGCTGCGCAGGTTGATGCACTGGCTAACGGTGAAATTGACTTTGTGGACATCGGCGCTGACAAGGATGCCTACAAGAAGGCCACCGAAAACGAAGCAGTAACGGTTCGTCGTGCCGCTGGACCGAACTTCCGCCACATCACGTTCAATGGAACTGCCCCGAACCTGAAAGACCAAGCCGTTCGCATCGCTATTCAGCAAGGCATCAACCGCCAGCAAATCGCTGATGCGTTGCTTGGTCCATTGGGTGGCACACCAACCGTCCTGAACAACCACATCTTCATGGGCAACCAGAAGGGTTACGTGGACAACTCAGCAGTGGTCGCTTTCGATCCGGAAAAGGCCAAAGCCGGACTCTCGGCTGCAGGCTGGACTCTGGCCCCAGGAGATAAGTTCCGCAAGAAGGGTGGCAAGGAACTCACGTTGAACTTGCTCATCCCCTCGGGAACTCCGGCTCCTTTGGTCGAATCCCCACTGATCCAAAGTCAGCTCAAGGACATTGGTGTCAACGTCAAGATTGTTCCAAAGGGCGACGACTTCTTTGACTTCGTCTCCAACGGCAGTTTCGACATGACGATCTTCACGTGGGTGGGAACTCCGTTCCCGATCTCGTCAAGTAAGTCGATCTACCAAAAGTCCGTGGGAGACAACATCTTCCAGAACTACGCTCGCATTGGCACCAAGAACATCGACAGCCTGTTTGACCAGGCTGCCGCTGAACTTGACCCGGCCAAGGCCATCGACTTGGCCAACCAAGCCGACAAGGCGATCTGGGCTGAGGGTCACTCCTTGACCATCTACCAAAGGCCAGAGTTGATTGCGTGCAACAACAACTTGGTCAACTTCGGTGCCGTGGGCTTTGCCTCACTGAAGTACCAGGACATCGGATTCAAGAAGGGCTCGCAGCAAAGCGCCACACCTGCTGCCAGCACTACTCCGTAAGTTCATCAACGTTAAAGGCCCGTCCCTCTCGTGGGGGCGGGCCTTTAACGTTGAATCTGGAATTCCTACAGCGAACCGATTCCT
>CAIXNN010000042.1 GCA_903920865.1 uncultured Actinomycetes bacterium | reverse complement strand
CAACAGCGAGTTGCTCGATCTCCATGCCGCCTTCGACCGAGGCCATGGCCAAGTAGGTGCGGTTTGCGCGGTCAAGCAGGAAGGAGACGTAGTACTCCTCGACGATGTCGCTGGCTTCGGTGATCAACACTTGATGAACGATGTGGCCCTTGATGTCTAGACCAAGAATGGCTTCAGCCTTTTCCTGTGCTTCAGCAGGAGTTTCAGCCAACTTGACGCCGCCGGCTTTTCCACGACCACCGGTCTTCACCTGCGCCTTGACCACAACCGTGGTACCAATCTTTTCGGCTGCATCGCGAGCGGCGGCGGCTGTAGTGACGACGATTCCCGATTGAGTCGGTACGCCGTGCTTAGCGAATAGATCCTTGGCTTGGTATTCGTACAGATCCACGCGTGGAGTCCTCAAACTTGAGATGAAGGAGGGCGAGAGGGCAATGGCTTCTCAACCCGTAACGACAGGGTGAACGCTATCTGTCTGCGCTTGCGCGCTACGCACCCCCCACGCCTACTCGAACCCATCAGTAGATCGGCCCATCCCCCGTCAGCCAGCCACCTGATGACTGTCAAGGAGACCTTGCGTACCATTGAATTACTGCGTCCCAGGCGATCCCTGGGACGCTTTCAATGTCAGACCACACCCCAGGAGCTTGCGCGTGCATCCTTACCTTGCGCGCTGCGTTGTGACTGGAGTGGTGGGTGTGGCTCTTGCGGTTTTCGGTGCAGCTGCGACTCCCGTCGCTGCCGCTCCCGCTGTATCGGCTAGTCCATCCGTTGCCACCGTCAGCAACTCTCCAACTGTCACTGCCCCAGCCACTGTTGCCATCACCCGGGTCGGCGCACAACCAGCCCTTCGTGCAGCAACAGCGCGAAGTGTCACGGCGCAACGAGCTTCGCGAAGCAAGGCGCGCCTTCGTGCAGCGCGAACCGACAGCACCTGGGTATGGCCAGTGAGTTCAGTCAGCTTGGGCGAACCGTTCGGCGCCTCTGGTGCCCGCTGGTCATCAGGTCAGCACACCGGACAAGACTTTGATGGCGACACCGGAGATGCGGTTCGTGCGGTGACCAGTGGTGTCGTGATCTTCGCTGAGTCGTTTGGTCGTCGTGGCATCGTGGTGCAGCTTCGCCACAAGGGCGGCATTGAAACCTGGTACTGCCACTTGTCGAAAGTCGAGGTTGCCGTCGGCGACACCGTCACCACCGGTAAACTCATCGGTCGCGTCGGAACGACCGGCAACACCACCGGCTCACACTTGCACTTTGAACTACACACCTCACCCAAGGTGGCAGTAGACCCGATGCCGTGGTTCAAGCGGCATGGTGTGGGCAACTAACCCCGACCTACGAAGCCTTCTTACGTCCGGTCGTTGCTGAGTTTGAGGCATAGCCGGACTTCTTGACGGTCACGGTGCAGGTGAGGTACTTACCCTTATCCGCAGCAACGACCTTCCACGACGATGAACGCGCTGCCGATCCGGCGATCGCTTTGCCCGAGCGCTTCCATTGGTAGGAGTAGCTCAAACCAGACAATGACCACGTTCCCTTGGAAGCATAAATCCGAGTTCCGACCTTCACCGTCTTGGTGATCACCGGTGCGGTTTTCAGCGCTGGCTTGTTCCCCAGCCCCACAAGATGAGAAGCACTTGTTGTAGGTGGCGGGCTCGCATAAGCGTTGCTCACCGTTACCCGACACGAAATCGAACGGTTGTACATCGTTGCAGGCAGCGTGTACGTCGCGGCCGTTTGTCCACCAATAACTACACCGTTGTTGAGCCACGCAATCTGCGCCGCCCCATCAGCATTTGTTGATACTGCATTACACGTGATCTTGTAACCCACTTTGTACGTGCCGCTGGTTACGGCCGTAGTCGCCGGAGCCACACCCACGATTACGGTGGTTTCAAGGCTTGATGAATTTCCGGCTAGGTCAAGACCGGTGAGCACGTAGCGGTAGCAACCCACTGCTGCCGAGGTCTCACTGATGGAAGGAACCGGAAGTACATCACCGAACGAACTACACACACCAGCAGTGTTGGTTCCCACCGAGCGCGTCAGCGTGTTACTTGCCAAAGCGGCATCGGTGAAATCAGTGAAGGTTCCGCTGAACGTGCCAGTGCTGTAACTCGTACTGCCCCCAGCGGTTGCGCTCACGCCATTAACGGTCAGGGATCCACCCGCCGGTGCAGTCGTGTCGAGTGCATTCAGACAGGATCCGTCGATGTGACTGTTGCTATTGGATGCATCCACGCACGTGGTGTTACTCCACGTCGTTCCTACAAAGGTTGAATTACTGACATCAGCCCCGGTCAGGTTGACATCGGTCAGGTCCAGTCCATCAAGGGATTGATTCGCCAAATCTGCACCAGCAAGGTCAGCTCCTGGTCCCACCAAGTACCCGTTGAGAAGAACCCAGCCGGTGGGCAGTTGATAACCCGTTCCTGATACCGAACCCGATCTCACTGAGGTCAACGTGACAGCAGACATATTCAAGACTGAAATATCAACGCCTTCAAGGTTAGCTGTCGGACCCACAAGCAAACCAGTCGTCGAATAGTAGTACTGCCGAACCAGACTCCAGCCCGGCGGAAGAACACCATAGGAGAAAATGACTCCACTTGCTTTGATCCCCGTCACGGTGGCCTTGCTTAAGTTAATACCGCTCAGATAGGCACCGCTTAAATCCGCATCTGTTAAATCAGCTGTGCCGAAATCAAATCCCAACAACTCACCGCGTAAATCTGCTCCTGGACCCAATAGAAATCCACTCAGCAGAATCCAGGGACTGGGTAAGTTGATTGGAGTCCCACTTAATGCGCCCGAAGTAACGCCCGTGAGCGTGGTACCCGAAAAGTTTGCGTTGCCAATCGCGGCATGACTAAGATCCGTGCCTGTCAAGTCAAGCCCTGTCAGGTCTGCATCTGTCAAATTTACGTAAGCCCCGATTAAGTAGCCACCGAGCAAAACCATGCCTGTCGGTAGCGAAGCCGGAATGCCGGTGACCCCACCGGAAATCACACCATTCAGATTGATCCCAGCGAGATCAAAGCCGTCAAGGTTTGCGTTCGTCAATCGCACGCCTGGTCCCACGATGAATCCGCCAAGAACTTGGTAACTAGCGGGAATTGTGGTGCTGAGGTCGGTAACAACGCCACCCGAGCTCACTCCCCTCAAATCCACCCCACTGATATCCAACCCCGTCAGATCCGCATTTTGCAGGTTTACCCCCTGCGAAAAAATGTAGCCCCCGATGACAGTTGCCCCTCGGTACGGCAATCCGATAACGCCACCTGATTTACACCCAACAAAAGATGAGTAAATGAAGTCAGTTCCAGTGATATTCGCACCAGAAAAATCAACATCGACAAAGTTGATGCCAATGAAACCCACGCCAGCGATGTTCGCCCCGGGACCCACCATTCGCGTGTTGTAGATTCCCCATCCGGCCGGAAGTGCGGTTGGAGTTCCGACGAGTCCATAGGTCGAAAGCCCTGTTCCGAAATTCACATTCGTGAAGTCAGCGCCGGTAATCGTGGCCCGTGACATGCTCACCCCAGTCAGGTTCGCACCCGTGAAGTTCACACCACTTAAGTCCACGCCCTGGAAGTACGCATCGGTCAGATCACACCCGCTCCAGTCATCGCCAGACTGGGGAGCAGGGGTGACGGTGTGCGGAACGGTGGCCTCAACCGTTGGGCACGCCACTGCGGCCCGTGCCATCCCTTGTCCCAGCACCGACACCACGCTCACACCGAGCAGCAAGGCGACACACACTGAGAGGAACTTCTGAAAACGAGAACGCGCAGACAAACCGGGGGGCATGAACTAATCCTTGTCATCGCCCGCACCAGGTACTCGGGATACATGCAGGGTATACCCGTGATCGTGCATGCCAAAGGTAACAATCCGAAGGTTTACCTAGAGTTTTTGTACGGGTGCATAACGCAGGAGCAGGCGCTTCTCGCCGGTTGAGCCAAAGTCGACCGTTGCCTGTGCCCGATCACCTTCGCCTGATACTTCCACCACTGTGCCCAACCCAAAACTGTCGTGCGTAACCCGATCCCCTGGCGCCAAATCAAGAACAGGTTGCCCAGAACTGCGGCGAGCAGCTGGCGCAAACACTGATGGCGTGCGAGGCGGCACCGCCGTCCAGCGATCCGAGTGCGCAACCTCTGCTTCACGTCGCCAGTCCAAGAGCTCGGTGGGGATTTCTTCAAGGAACCGGGAAGCGAGGTTGTAATTGGGGGCACCCCAGGTAGACCGCGACACAGCACGCGAGAGGTACAAGCGTTGACGCGCACGCGTGAGCCCGACGTAGGCCAGTCGACGTTCTTCTTGTAATTCGGCCGGATCATCAAGGGATCGAACATGCGGGAAGACACCATCTTCCATCGCGGTGAGGAACACGACCGGAAACTCCAGGCCTTTGGCCGTGTGCAGGGTCATCAATGTGACTACACCCCCACCATCATCACCGTTGGGAATTGAATCCGCATCAGCTACCAGTGAGACCCGCTCCAAAAACTCAAACAGGGTGGCTGGCTCATCGTTTTCAGCTGCAGTTTCCTCAAACTCCCTGGCGACGGCTTCGAGTTCGGCCAAGTTTTCGATGCGGGTCTCGTCCTGCGGATCCAGCGAGGTCCGCAGCTCAGACAAATAGCCGGTCTGATCCAATACCGCTTCGAGAATTTCCGCCGGCGGAGTCTGACTTTCGACAAGAATCTGCAAAACATCAAGAAGTTCGACAAAGGCTTGCATTTGAGTCCGAGCACGCGTGGCAAGACCGGGTGCTTCGTCGCAGCGACGCAACGCTTCCCAGAAGGTAATGCGCTCGCGGCGCGACAAAGTCTCTACAGCCTCTTGAGCCTTGTCACCGATACCGCGTTTAGGCACGTTGAGGATGCGACGCAACGAGACTTCGTCTTGCGGGTTGGCCAAAATGCGCAAGTACGCCAACGCGTCACGAATTTCCTTGCGTTCGTAGAACCGCACACCCCCCACGACGCGATAAGGCATGTCCGATCGAATGAAGACTTCTTCAAACACACGCGATGCAGCATTGGTGCGATAGAAAATCGCCACATCGCAGGGGCGAATTCCTTCGTTGCGGCCCAGTTCAACGATCTCCTCAGCCACGAAGCGAGCTTCGTCGTGTTCGTCATCGCCGACATATCCCACGATTGATGGACCTGCACCGGCGTTTGACCACAACGTCTTGGCTGGGCGGTTGGGATTTTGAGAGATCACCGCATTGGCAGCACTGAGGATGTTTTGGGTTGAGCGGTAGTTCTGTTCCAACACAATCGTGGTTGCGTTGGGATAGTCCTGCTCAAATTGCAAGATGTTGCGAATCGTCGCACCACGAAAGGCATAGATGGACTGATCCGAGTCACCCACAACGCATAGTTCGGCTTGCGGAATCAGACCAACAGCCGGACCAACAAGTTCACGCACCAAGACATATTGCGCATGGTTGGTGTCCTGATACTCGTCCACCAAAATGTGGCCAAACCTGCGCCGATAGGACTGAAGAACCTCAGGGAAAGCCTGCAGCAGGTTGACGGTCAACATGATCAAGTCGTCAAAGTCCATTGCATTGGCTGAACGCAGTCGTCGTTGATACAAGGCGTAAGCCTGCGCCACAGTTTGCTCTTGGTGGCTCGTGGCTTGCGCTGCGGCGGCTTCATAGTCGATGAGCTCGTTTTTAAAATTGCTCACTTGATTGGAGAACGAGCGTGGTGGATAACGCTTGGGGTCAAGATCGAGATCCCGGCACACCATCGTCATCAAGCGTTGCGAATCCGCTGAGTCATAAATCGAGAAGGATTTGGTGTAACCCAGGCGATCGGCTTCGGATCGCAAGATCCGCACACAGGCCGAGTGAAAGGTGCTCACCCACATGGACTTGGCCTGCGGCCCAATGAGTTCAGCCACACGCTCCTTCATCTCGCCCGCGGCTTTGTTGGTGAACGTGATCGCCAAAAGTTCGCTCGGGCGCACGCCACGGGCGCGAATCAAGTGTGCGATGCGGTGCGTCAACACTCGGGTCTTGCCCGAGCCTGCTCCAGCCACGATCAACAGTGGAGTTCCCGCGTGAAGTACTGCGGCTCTTTGCGGATCGTTGAGTCCAGTTAGCAGGTCTGATTCAGCCTCACTGGCTGAGTCAGGAAACAAGGTGGACATCCCCTGATCTTATGAGGTCAGGGCGCGGTGCAGTTCGCCGATCGATTCAGCCGACGGTGACCACGATTGTCCTTGAGACTGCCCCCTGGAGCAAGCAAATGGTTTGCGCACACTGTTCATTAAATTTCACCGCGCGATAGAGGAACCCTCCGGTGGTGGAAGGTCTGGTTGCGTAGGAATAGCGGCCACTGGAACGCACCACCGCAGTACCCAGACTCTTCCACTTACCCCCGGTGTAACGCTGAATGGTGACTAACGAGCCAGCAACCGCCGGTGAGACTCCCCCTTGGAGCTGAGCCAGCGACCCCTTCGTGATCGTTTTATCGACTACCCCAATTCCCACGGCATAGCGAACTGCAGCATTGAGAGTAAACGCTGGCGAGACAGCGCCACGGGTGGTGCACACGGAATTGACACACCCATCACTAGGTTTCCACACGCGATACAGGTAACTACCCCGAACAACGGGTTGAGTCCCGTAGGTGAACTTGCCCGTTGTGGCAATCGTTGCGCTGCCAACAGATTTCCAGGTGTGATTAATCCAGCGTTGGATCACCACCCGTTTACCGGATGAGACTTTTGCCGGTAATACCCAACCGGTAATTGTCGATTGCGTAGGCAGGACAACAAAGGATGGTGAAAGCGCAGTGGACAACGCATAGGCGGCTGGATTCACCGTCGGAGTAGGTGTGGGAGTTGGGCTTGGACTTCGAGTCGTTGACGTCCACCAGCCCACAACATCGGCTCGCAGATTGCTCGAACCCGAAATGCCCACAATAGAAACTTTCCCGTCGCTTCCAACCGGAGCGATCACCAACTGGGCGGTAGGAGCGGCGCGTTCAGATGTAAATTGCCAGCCATCTGGCTCGCGGGTGCCATGAGCGAATGCGCGAAATGCTGATCCAGACACTGGATTGATCGCGTATAGCTGCATCGCTACCGCAGAAGCACTCGCCGGAACCCCGCTGACGCCACGTGCGCTGAAGGAAATGGTTCGCCCCGTTGTCACAACACCACTTGCACCCTTGCCCGCTGCCGTATCTAAAATTCGGTGGCCAAAACTTGCTGAATACAGATCTCCGGTAGCACCCGACCAGCCGTTGACGTCCACATTCACGTGCACAGTCGCAGTTGTGCTCATGTTAGAAATCGTGATTGAACCATTGTCACTGGCGCCAGTGATGACCGTTGCCGTTCGCTGGGTTCCGATTCGATAGACCGCCGAGTCGGCCCCTGGTGCTATCCCGCCAAAAGCGTGAATGCGAAGTGCCCCACTCTTGGTGGCATTGGTTGTCGTGACAGATAGCGTCAAGGAATCAACACCAGAGGTTGGAATCCCATCCTTGCCGCCGAGCTTGAACGACTTGACCTGACCTGGACCAAGCACGGTGTCATTGATGGCGCGCCACGAATTAACAGCGTTGAACAAAGTCCCGCCGTCAGCGGTGTAGTAGCCAACAACATCAGCGTTGACCCACTGCGCACCCAAAGTAGTTGCCAAGGTGATGCGGCCGTCCTTGCCGACCGGAACCACCACTGTTGCCCGACCATCACCGCCGGCGCCAGCCACTGCTTGCACGGTGCTGGGTTTACTCGTGCCCGTTGGCCAGACATAGACCGATGTTGGGGCGTTTGTACCAACTCTTAGGGACAAGGCCACAGCCGATACCCCCGAACTGGGAACCCCCGCCCGGCCTGTGACATCTACTTCCATCAGTTGCCCCGGGCTTGCGGAGTTTTCCCACATCAATCGACACCGCTGAGCAGTTGCCACTCCGATGCCCTTAGCCGAATCAACCAAACGAGATGGTTTGATGGCGATGAAATGTTGATCCGTTGCAGCCGGTGAGGCCACCCCACTGCCGCCGATGGATCCACAAGGCGCACCAGGATCTAAAACACGACCGGTGTAAAAGGAAGTCGCCGCCATGGCGCCATCCCAGGTGAAAGAAATATGTACGTGGTCGCGGTGACATTCAGTGTCATAGGCCGTTGATGTTCGCGCCGCACAGTTCTTATAGTTGGTCCAACCCTTCGCTGTGTCATAAGAACGCCACATCCGGTTGTTCCAAATAATGTACATAATTCCCATACGCTGAACCATCGCGTTTTTATTGCCAAACGAATCGGTCTTTTGCAACCAGGCAATGAACGAATCCGCGGTCGCCTTCTCGGCCGGTTTGCGAACACTGATCATCCAGTCCAGCGCGCGACCTTCGTGGTGCTCACTGATGCCTGAACAGCCATAACGGGGTATGTAGATAACTCGGTCGCCATAGGTCTTCAGGAGAAGCTGTTTAGTTGCTACAACTCCTGGCCGCGGGATGGGATCACAGATCTTTTGGGCGTCATATTCGGGGATCGGCTCGATCGGCGCGGTAAAGGTTCGCGTCACCGGCACCGGCACAGCCGCCTGCCCAGTGGCTACCATCGGTGGCACCACGAGGAAACTCAAAACCAGACCAAGCAATAGAGCACACTTGGTCACGCGACTTTTGGGCATCTGTCTCTATCGGCACTAGGGGGAAGTTTTTGACCGGCACACCTACGATAGGCAACAAATACGCCCATTTGCCGTATTGAGACAGCGTGCCCAGCCTAAATAAGCCCGGAAAAGGACCCCCATGCTTGAGCCATCAGAAGTCGCCCGCGCCCTGGTTGTCACCGCACACCCTGATGATGTTGATTTTGGCGCAGCCGGGACGATCGCGACCTGGGTTTCCCAAGGCATAGAAGTCAGTTACTGCATCTGTACCGACGGTGGCGCCGGCGGTGCAGACCCTGATGTTCCACGTCAAGACATTCCTGGAATTCGACGTGCGGAACAAATTGCAGCGGCGGCAGCGGTAGGTGTCAGTGATGTCAGATTTCTTGGTTACTTAGATGGTGAATTGGTTGTGTCACATGAGCTACGTCGCGACATTGTCAGGGTCATCCGGCAAGTTCGCCCGGATCGAATGCTGATTCAATCCCCCGAACGCAACTGGGACCGCATCGGCGCATCGCACCCTGATCACCTTGCTGCCGGCGAGGCAGCAATTCAGGCGGTTTACCCCGATGCACGCAATCCTTTTGCCCACACCTCACTGTTGCAAGATGAGGGCCTTGAGCCATGGACTGTTCGGGAAGCGTGGCTGATGGCCGATGGCCGACCAAATCATTGGATGGATGTCAGCGAACACATGGACGCAAAACTAGCCGCCTTGCAGGCACACCATTCACAAACCGCTCACATGGATGACATGCCTGGCATGATCACCGGCTGGATGAAGTTAGGCGCTGACACCGCTCGTTCCAACGGTTATCCATTTGGCGAGGATGCTTTGGCCGAAGCTTTTCGGGTGGTCTCCACCGGTTAAGCCAGACCAACGTTTAGGTGGCGTCGACCGTCCCAGAAGTCCACAACACCGCAATGGCAATGTTGAGTATCGTCAACCCACCAATGATTGCCCAGGCCGGCAAAGAAATTGTGGGCTTCTTGCGATTAACCACAACGATTCCGGCGATCACGATGGTGATCAGTAACTTCACACCCACTTTGGCGTGGTCTGGCGGGGTGGCGTCGCCTTCGTGGAGTCCAACCAAAATAATTCCGGTGACCAGTTGAGTTAAAACACCATGAAACATCGCGTTGTTGACGACTTTTTCTCTGGATGTCATCTGGATGAAGAAGCCACCGAACAATGCCGCTAATCCGATGAAGTGAACAATGAGAACTATTCCCTGCAAGATTTCCATAACCCCTACCAAACCACAGATTTACTGCGCCGGAGAGGCGACGCGCTATTACACACTCAGACCAACGGCCCACAGCTGATCAACTTCATCAGGGGTGGGCTTGAATTCGTAAGCGGCCACATTCGCGCGCACCTGCTCTGGGCTTGTTGCTCCGGCAATGACTGAACTGACCGGACGGGTTGCAGCGAGCACGCCGATAGCAACCTCCAGCAGTGTTTTGCCACGTTGACTCGCCCAGGCCGTGAGATTTTCGATGGCGCTGAACTGCTCATCGGTCACACTCGATTGCCGATCTGCAAGTCGACCACTACTTGGCCATGGTTGGTCCCGTCGAACTTTCCCCGTCAGCAAGCCACTTGCCAAGGGGAAGAACGGCAACACCCCAAGCCCGTGCTCGATTGCTGCGGGGATGACATCGGTAAGGGCATTCTTATTGAGCAAGGAAAGGTTGTTCTGCGCAGAAATGAACGGGGTGATACCCAACTCGCGGCTGATGCGACCGGCTTGTGCAATTTGCTCCCCCGAAAACTGCGAATTTCCGATGTAGCGCACCTTGCCTTCCACCACGAGTTCGTGCAATGCAAGCAAGGTTTCCTCAATAGGAGTGCTCGGATCTGGTGAGTGCATTTGGTAAAGGTCGATGTAATCGGTGCCGAGTCGTCGCAGTGACTGTTCGATGGCATGGCGGATGTAGGACCTAGAGCCCAGAGCGCCTAGTGCTTGGTCATAGCCCATTGACATTGAGTCGTGACCAAATTTGGTGGCAATAATCAGATCAGCTCGCTTGGCTCCTAAGGCTTTACCGAGCATTTCCTCCGAGCCACCACGATTGCCGTAAATGTCGGCAGTATCAAAGAAGTCAATCCCGCAATCCAAGGCCGTATTGACGACCTGTTGAGTTTGATCAAAGTCGATGGTCCAGCCGAAGTTATTGCACCCCAAGCCAAGTCCGGTGACAAAGCACTGGGATTGACCTAAATTACGTCGGCGCATACCTATCTGCCTACCACGGAATTACGTCACCGTTGTAGCGGCGAAAGGTTCCTGAATCAGCCATCGTCAAACCAGAAATCAATGACCGAAGGCCTGAAACACTTTCTTCAACCTCAACATCGCCACCACCTAGTCCCATCCGAGTGCGCACATAACCTGGGCACATGATGGCCACCACAATCTCGCGATCCTTCAGCGTGCGAGCCACAATCGTCATTGCTTTATTCAGTGCTGCTTTGCTGGAGGTGTAAGCAATTGCTGGTCGATCGCTGTCACCAATGGACCCAGCGCCACTGGAAAGGGTGACGATGAGTTTCTTCGAACTAGCTGCAACGTTTTCCACCAAGGCTTGAGTCACATTCAAGGTCCCCAAGGTGTTAACTGCCAGCACATCGGCCCAGACTTGAAAATCTACTGTGCCGAACCTTTGCTTTTGAATATTTTCAACAAAAGGCAGTGGGCCAAAGATCCCTGCATTGTTGATCAACAGATCAATGGGCTGATTGCCCAAGCGATCAGCGAAGGCACTGACACTGGCTTGATCGCCAAGGTCGAGCTGCTCAATGCGAAGGTTGGGGTGCTCTTGTGCCAAGTCGGTCAGGTCATCGAGCGCATCAAGATTGCGGGCGGTAGCAATGACATCCCAGCCAGCATCGAGATACTGCCGGGACAGTTCCAAACCGATGCCACGATTTGCCCCTGTAATACAGGCGGTCAAAGTCACTGATTACTCCCACTCAATCGTGCCAGGCGGCTTACTGGTGACATCCAATGTCACACGGTTCACCTCACGAACTTCATTGGTAATTCTTGTCGAGATGCGGGCCAAAACCTCGTACGGCAAGCGCGACCAATCGGCCGTCATCGCATCTTCACTTGAGACTGGGCGCAAAACGATGGGATGCCCATAGGTTCGACCATCGCCTTGCACACCAACACTTCGAACATCAGCAAGCAGAACAACTGGGCACTGCCAAATCTGAGCATCCAGATCTGCTTTGGTCAATTCCTCACGAGCGATGGCATCGGCCTCACGCAAAATCTCTAAGCGCTCTTGGGTAATGGCGCCGATGATGCGAATAGCCAAACCAGGGCCTGGGAAGGGATGACGCCAAACGATCTCAGGTGGCAGAGAGAGTTCGAGTCCAACCGCGCGCACCTCATCTTTAAACAGCGTCCGCAGTGGTTCGATTAGAGAGAACTGCAGGTCTTCAGGCAATCCGCCGACATTGTGATGACTCTTGATGTTTGCAGTTCCTGATCCCCCACCAGATTCAACAACATCTGGGTACAGCGTGCCTTGAACCAAGAACTCCACTTCTTCGCCCGCCGTTCCGGCATCGGCAACAACTTCACGAGCGGCTTGTTCAAACACACGAATGAATTCACGGCCAATAATTTTTCGTTTCGTTTCTGGATCGGAAACATCAGCAAGTGCTTCAAGGAAACGACTTTGGGCATTGACAACTTTGAGTTTGATCCCGGTAGCAGCTACGTAATCGTGCGCAACTTGTTCAGCTTCACCCTTGCGCAAGAGTCCATGATCGACAAAGACGCAGGTGAGTTGATCGCCCACAGCTGCGTGCACCAACGCTGCGGCAACGGCCGAATCCACGCCACCACTAAGGCCACAGATCACCGCCTTAGATCCAACCTGAGCCTTAATCAACGCCACCTGCTCATCAATTACGTTCGTCATGGTCCAGTTCGGCGAAATTCCGGCGATGTCATACAGGAAGTGCTCCAAGATGGCTTGGCCTGATTGGCTATGCATCACTTCAGGGTGGAATTGCACACCGGCAAGCCGGCGGTCAAGATTTTCAAACGCCGCAACCGGTGCCCCGGCTGAACTCGCTGTCACGGTGAAACCCGCAGGGGCGGCTTGAACAGCATCCCCGTGAGACATCCACACATTGAGTTCAGCATCAAGTCCGGCAAAGAGTTTGGCGTTGGGTTCGATCACACTCAAAGCAGTGCCGCCAAATTCACTTAATCCGGTGCGGGCTACCTCACCACCAAGAACCGATGCCATGGTTTGAAACCCGTAACAAATACCAAAGACTGGGACGCCGGAATCAAAAAAGTGTGGATCAAGAGTTGGCGCGCCGGTCTCATAGACACTTGATGGGCCACCCGACAAGATGACAGCAGCAGGATTTTTAGCTACGAGTTCAGCGGCTGTGATGGTGTGCGGAACAATTTCGGAGTACACCTTCGCCTCACGTACCCGGCGAGCGATCAGCTGCGCATATTGGGCACCAAAATCAACAACCAAAACAGTTGGCTGATTAGACGAAGTCACGTAACCAATCCTAGAGATTGAGCCATTGCCGGCTGCTGCGGCCTTGAGCCTTACTGACCTTGGTAGTTCGGGGCTTCCACCGTCATTTGGACATCGTGCGGGTGAGACTCCTTCAAACCGGCAGCCGTGATGCGCACGAATCGGCCACGCTCTTGAAGTTCAGGAATCGTTTCGGTTCCGGCATATCCCATTGACGCTCGAAGCCCACCCACCAACTGATGGGCAACAGCAGCCAGCGGACCGCGGTAAGGAACTTGGCCTTCAACACCTTCGGGAACCAGCTTGTCCTCACTGAGGACATCATCTTGGAAGTACCGATCCTTGCTGTAAGAACGACGCGTGCCACGAGACTGCATTGCCCCCAGTGATCCCATTCCACGATAAGACTTGAATTGCTTGCCGTTGATGAAGATCAAGTCACCAGGGGTTTCATCGCAACCGGCCAACAACGAGCCCAGCATGACAGTGTCGGCTCCGGCCACGATTGCCTTTGCGATGTCACCGCTGTACTGCAAACCCCCATCACCAATAACGGGAACTCCGGCGGCCTTGGCAGCCAGTGATGCTTCATAAATGGCAGTAACTTGCGGTACGCCAACACCGGCGATCACTCGGGTAGTGCAAATCGAACCAGGGCCCACGCCGACCTTAATTCCGTCAGCGCCAGCGTCAATGAGGGCTTGCGCGCCTTCCCGGGTGGCGATATTTCCGCCGACCACATCCACTGCAGTGTCCTTCTTCAGTCGGGAGACCATTTCCAAGACATCTTTGTTGTGCCCATGCGCGGTATCCACGACGATGAAGTCAGCTGCGGCTTCAATCAGAGCAAGTGCGCGCTTGTAGGACTCTTCACCCACACCTACAGCCGCACCGACGACCAAACGCCCAGCGGAGTCCTTGGTGGCCAGCGGGTACTTATCCGACTTTTCAAAGTCTTTGACGGTAATCAATCCACGAAGTCGCCCTGACTCATCAACCAAAGGCAACTTTTCGATCTTGTTCTTGGCCAAGATGTTCATCGCATCATCACCACTGATGCCGACGTGACCGGTGATCAGCGGCATGGGTGTCATGACATCGTGCACGCTGCGGGAAAAATCAGTTTCAAAGCGGATATCACGGTTAGTCACGATGCCAAGCAAAATCCCTGCTTCATCAACTACTGGAACGCCGCTGATTCGGTAGCGACCACAGAGTTCATCAACATCGGCCAACGTGTCGTTAGGTCCACAGGTGACTGGGTTCGTGACCATGCCGGCTTCTGAACGCTTGACCAGGTCAACTTGCGCGGTTTGATCTTCAATCGAAAGATTTCGGTGCAGCACACCGACGCCACCTTGACGAGCCATCGCAATTGCCAGGCGAGCTTCGGTGACCGTGTCCATTGCAGAGGAAACCAAGGGAATCTTCACTGAGATGTTGCGCGTCAGGCGCGAACTGGTGTTAACCAAACTGGGAACAACATCTGATGGACCAGGCAACAACAAGACGTCGTCATAGGTCAGGCCTAGGAAGGCAAATTTCTCGGGCAGGCCGTCCGACGCTGTTGTGGGGTTCAATTCGCACCATCCTCGTCGTCGGGGACTCAATGGTTAAGGGTACCTGCTAGCTGACGTAGCCCCATCGGTAGCCCAAGGCAGCGGCTTGGGCACGGTCAGCGGCGCCAATTTTCCTGAAGAGTCGGCGCGCATGTGTCTTGACTGTGTCCTCAGACAAAAACAGTTCCTTACCGATTTCGCTATTGCTACGCCCACGGCTCATTCCTTCGAGGACTTGCAGTTCACGCTCGGTCAAGGCTGGTGGCTCACCTGCAAGCAATTCTCGTGGGCGACGTTGAGCACTGACCCAAGCGCGGGATTCCAAGGCAAAGGAAACCGTTGCGCTGATTTCCTCGCGGGTTGCATCCTTGGTCAGGAACCCACGTGCACCAGCGGCAATCGCGCGCGAGACAGCATCACGATCTTGAGCCACGGTGAGCATGACAACGACAGCTTCTGGGTAGGACATCACTAATCGACGTGCTGCTTCCATGCCGCCCATTCCGGGCATACGCACATCCATCAGCACAAGGTCTGGTCGCTCACTTGGCCAGCGCTGAAGAACTTCTTCACCGCAAGAGGCAACATCAACGCGAGAAACACCGGGTACCAAGGCAATAGAGCGGCGCAAAGTTTCACGACTCATCGAAGAGTCATCGCAGACTAAAACCGATGCCATCAGACTCATACGCGACCCTCCTGCCCAATGAAATCGCCATCCAGGCGAGCCGAGCCCTTGGCGGGTCCGGTATGGGATTCATCGGCATAACAGGGCTCGCACTTGAGCCTAAGAAACTGGGTTAGACAAGGCCTCTGGCCGCGTGGGATAGGCGAGTTACCGCCTCAGTCAGGTCCCCTGAATGGATCACCCCTGCTGGTACATCCGTGGTCCAGCCTGGGCCACCCAAGACCACCGCTGGAACCGGTCGCAGAGCCCGTAGTGCGTTCATATCAAGGTAATCGCCGGTGATGCGATCGTGCGCCCACACCATGACAGCCGGGGCTCCCGAGCGGGTAATCGAAGCCAGCATCGCATCCATCGGGACTCGAGCCCCAAGCATCCGAGTAGCCACGCCATGTTCGGCCAAGGCCGCGGAAACGGCATACAGCGGCAAGGTGTGCAGTTCATCAGGAGCTGCAGCCAAAATGATCGGGCGCGAGCCAAAGGGTTCTATGAGTGTTTCGGCAACATCACGAAGTGCTCCGACCACACCTTCAGTTAAAACGTGTTCAAGTTCGATGCCCTGACCGGTTGATTGAAAACGCTCGCCAACACCAATAAGAACCGGAGCAATCATGTTGTCCCAGGTCCAAATTGTTCCCCTCGTGTGCAATGAATCCATCAAGATGCGCCGAACAGCAGGGGCATCAAGGGCAAGAGCGGCACGAGATAGACCACGAGCTTGAGTTGCTCCGCCATGGATAGGTACAACCTGACCACCACCGCCACGACTACGAACAGTGGGAGCATCAACGCCACGATCTGGGGCGGTATTCGCCTTTGCTTGAGTGGCATCTGCAGCCAAGGCGGCTTTAGCCGCATCGGCAGGGGAGCACCCGTCAAAGACAAGCGCCCGCATGATCTCCAAGCGCAAGAGATCTTCAGGACCATAACGACGGTGAGCCCCGGCAAAGTGGGAACTAGGTCCGATGCCGTATCGGCGATCCCAGGTTCGAAGAGTGGCCGGTGCAACGCCAAATCGGCGGGCCACCGCCGCCACTGTCAGCCCGACCTCAGCCCCGGCTTCTGCGCCCTCAAGAAGGGTCGTTTGGCTGGGCTCCGGGGCTGAAAGATCACTCACAAGCCCATTTTGACCCCACTGTGAGCATTCCGCCACTTCTTAGACCCAAATACGGGAAATTGGTCATAAGTTTTTCGACAAATGGAGTTGACTAACTTTTGAAACGATTGTATGTTTCATTCAACAGTTACCCCCTAGCCACGTGGAGGCACCAATGGCAGACATCTCCAGACTTCCCGGTCCCAATGCAGACCTATGGGACTGGCAGCTTGAGGGGGCCTGCCGCGAGGTCGATACCGAGGACTTCTTCCACCCAGAGGGAGAACGTGGTTCGGCTCGACTTCGCCGAGAACTAAATGCCAAAGCCATTTGTTCGACCTGCCCGGTGATCAGTTCATGCGCATCACATGCACTCGCTGTCCGCGAGCCCTACGGAGTGTGGGGCGGCATGAGTGAAGATGACCGCTTGGCAATCATCGAAGCTGGCAAGGCATTGCGCCCGGCAGCAGCAACACCAGCCTTTGCCTCCTAAGGAATTCCTACCCCTCAGAAATTTAAAAGAACTGGCTCCTTACCTTAAGTAAGGAGCCAGTTCTTTTTGTTTGAACTTAGTGCGAATGCCCACCTGGACCATGGCTGTGACCATGTCCACTGTGTGAGTCTTCTTCCTCATCAGCGGGCTTGTCGACAATCAATGCTTCGGTGGTGAGCAACAAGCCAGCAATGGACCCTGCATTTTGTAAAGCAGAGCGCGTGACCTTCACCGGGTCAATGACTCCTTGAGCAACTAGGTCGCCGTACTCGCCGGTGGCTGCGTTGAAGCCAAGCCCACCGGAGCGAACCTGGGCCACAATGACGTGTCCTTGTTCGCCAGCATTTTCGGCAATCCAGCGCAACGGGGCATCCAGCGAGCGCTTGACGATCTGTGCACCGATCAGCTCATCGCCAGCCAGATCCAATTCGTCAACAGCTGCTGCGGCCAGCACCAAAGCGGTGCCTCCGCCAGGGACGATGCCTTCTTCAATGGCCGCACGCGTGGCCGAGATCGCATCTTCCAAGCGGTGCTTACGCTCTTTGAGCTCAACCTCAGTGGCTGCGCCGACCTTGATGACCACAACGCCGCCAGCCAACTTGGCCAAACGCTCTTGCAGCTTCTCGCGGTCCCAGTCGCTATCGGTGCGCTCAATTTCAGCACGAATTTGACTCACGCGATCTTGCACTGCGCTCGATTCGCCCCCACCATCAACGATCGTGGTGTCTTCCTTAGTAACCACGACGCGACGGGCGGTACCCAAAACTTCAAGTCCGACCTGGTCCAACTTCAAACCAACTTCAGCAGAAACAACCTGCGCGCCAGTCAAGATTGCAATGTCTTGCAACATGGCCTTGCGTCGATCGCCAAACCCAGGAGCCTTCACAGCAACTGCATTAAAGAGCCCGCGGATCTTGTTAACCACCAAGGTGGAGAGTGCTTCGCCATCAACGTCTTCAGCAATGATCAGCAAGGACTTACCGGTTTGGGCAACCTTTTCGACAACGGGCAACAACTCAGCAATAGCCGAGATCTTGCCGTTCACCAAGAGGATGTAGCCATCATCGACAATGGCTTCCATCCGCTCGGCGTCGGTCACAAAGTACGGCGAGATGTAGCCCTTGTCGAACTGCATTCCTTCAGCAAATTCGAGCTCAACACCAAAGGTGTTGGATTCATCAACGGTGATGACGCCTTCTTTGCCGACCTTGTCCATCGCCTCAGCGATCGTGGCGCCAATGAGTGCATCTTGGGCTGACAAGGTGGCGACCTGGGCAACTTCTTCGCGACCATTGACCGGGCGAGCAAGTTCCAGCAGGCGCGCACTAACTGCGGCCACAGCCTTGTCCATACCGCGCTTGAGCGGGGTGGGCTGTGCTCCGGCTGCGACGTTACGCAGACCTTCGCGGACTAGTTCTTGAGCCAAAACGGTGGCCGTAGTGGTGCCATCGCCTGCGACATCGTTGGTCTTGGTGGCAACTTCCTTGACCAACTGAGCGCCAAGGTTCTCGAACGGATCATCGAGCTCAATCTCGCGCGCGATGGTGACACCGTCATTGGTGATCGTGGGGGCTCCCCACTTCTTGTCGAGGACAACGTTGCGACCCTTAGGGCCGAGCGTGACCTTGACGGCGTCAGCGAGCTTGTTGACACCGCGCTCTAGTGAGCGACGAGCGTGCTCATCAAATTCCAAAATCTTTGGCATGGGTACCTCTCCATTGTGTTGCTCTAATGCAGACCGCCCTGGTCCCTTACGGACTCAGGGCGAGACTGCATGTGATTGCTCGCACTGGTGGTGCGCACTGTTGTAGGACTACTTGTTAACGATGGCCAAGACGTCGCGTGCCGACAAGATCAGGTATTCCTGACCGTCGTACTTAACTTCAGTTCCGCCGTACTTGCTGTAAACGACGATGTCGCCTTCAGAAATGTCCAACGGGATGCGCTTACCGTCTTCGAAGCGACCAGGTCCGACCGCTAAGACTTTGCCCTCTTGTGGCTTTTCCTTAGCGGTGTCTGGGATAACAAGGCCAGAAGCGGTGGTCTGCTCGGCCTCGAGAGGCTGTACGAGGACGCGGTCCTCAAGCGGCTTAATGGAAACCGACACTGTGCTGCTCCCCCTTCAAGGGATCATCAATGTTCAGGGACAGCGGAGGAGATTGACCCCACCCGCAGGCACAACCACGGGGGAAGTGCTCGGGACAACTGTACGGGGGGCGTTAGCACTCCGTCAAACCGAGTGCCAGATTCAGACCTGAAGGCTTGTTGGGGGTGGGGCAGTGGGATTGCCAGCGCTCTAGGGATTCTTGGCCAGGACCCAAATACTGCAGCCGTAGTGCGCGCCAAAGCTGGTCTGTGCCTGATCACCGAAGGGATCGACCTCATCGACCAAATCTCCATCATCGGTGACGAAGGCCAGCTTTTCGACGGTGAATTCTTGGGTCAAGAAATCTCGAAGGAACGGCAGCGAGAAAACTCTCTGCCCGTTGAACTCAACGCGTTGAACCTGTCCCGTTGGAACACTGAAATACAAGGTTCCGCCCGGTTTGAGCATTCGTGTGAGATTGGCAAAACCTTTTCGCCAACCATCGTAGTCAATGGGATCTGAGTACCTCCCCAAGCCAAAATGCTCCAGCGCGTGTAAGCACGATAATGAATCGGTCATTGCATCAAATCGTTCATCGGGTTTCATCAGATCGTGTTGAATGAACGTGATCCCCGGTACACGAACTGTCAAAGGGCGAACATCAAAGACATCAATATTTCGAAAACTCGCCACATGTGAAACAAATCCGTAAACACTTGATCCAACATCAACATGGCGCTGCGGTTGACGGTGGAAGATCTCGCGAGCGACAAATAGGTCTTGGTGGAAGTAGTGTCCCGATGCAGTTCCAGCAGCATCTTCGCGGTCGGCGTATACAGCGAAGGCTTGACCTAATGGAAATTCCTCTGGGTGGTCACTATTTCGTCGCTGGGCATCAAATCGCTTGCGATCACTTCGCACTGACGTATAGCCACGAGCCGCAGCCAGCGTGGTCTTTCCATCAATTCCCCATTGCCGCAGACGCCTGTTTGTGGCTACAAGTGCTGGCCGCAAGGCTGACTTCCACGACATTGGGCTTTCCTCACACGGTGGGCAAACACTGACTTTCCTAGCCTAGAGCCTGCTTGCACGCTCCTGCGAGAGAGTTAGTGCATGAGCACAGAAATCTTCAGTCCACAAGGCCAGGAGTTGATTGCTCAATTCTTTCCCTATGAAGCCTCCATGGCGATGGCTCGTAGTCAAAAAGCCCGCCGGGATCACCCTGCCGAACTCGTGGCGCAGGCCATGACCCAAGCCAAGCTTCGCACCCGTGCCGTGCAAAGGCTTGGACCGATAGCGGAAAAACTGATGTTCACCGCAGAAGGTCTCGAACAAGCCACACGCCCCGATGTTGCTGCTCTGCGCGCGAGACATTTCGCAGACCACGGCGCAACGCGTATTGCAGATATTGGCTGCGGATTGGGTTTTGATTCCATCGCTTTTGCCCAAGCAGGGTTGCAGGTTATCGCCATCGAAGCCGATCCGATCACGGCTGAATACGCAAAGATAAACGCTCAGGTTCTTGAACTAGATCACCTGATCACCATCATGGTGATGGACGCTCACGAGTTTGTGCCGGCCGACTTTGACTGCGATGCAGTCTTTGTGGACCCTGCACGACGAAGCGCAGGGAAGCGAATCAAAGATCCGAGCAAGTGGAGCCCGTCCTGGTCCACCGCGCTAGCTCTTGCCCAAGCAACACCCATGGGCTGTCTCAAAGTCGCTCCCGGTATCGATCATGAACTGCCCCCGGCCGGATCAACCACCCAGTGGGTCAGCCACAGTTCGGATCTGGTGGAGGCCTGCGTCTGGCTGGGCACAGCGGCCACCGCCGCCATCGCCCGCCAGGCCACGATCCTGCCGGCCGGCATCACCCTTTCTAGCGCAAACCTTCAGCCAGTGGCCGCTCGAGCAATCTCGACCTACCTGCTTGAACCCGATGATGCCGTGATCCGTTCAGGCTTAGTCGGCATCGTGGCTGATCAAACTCACGCTGGACTGATTGACCCAGCCATTGCTTATTTGACCACTGATCAAAGGCCACCGGCCTCTGCGCTGTACGCGGCCTTTGAAGTCCTAGAGGCAATGCCCTTTTCATTGAAGGGTTTGCGTCAACGTGTTCGCGAACTTGGGATCGGCCAATTGGAAATCAAAAAGCGTGGCTCTGCGGTTGATCCAGAAAAGCTACGAACAGACCTCAAACTTGAAAAGTCGAACAAAGCCGCTGGCGTGATTGTGCTGACGCGAATTGGACTAGATCCCATTGCCATCATCGCCAAGCGGTTGGCATAAGTTCCCACAGATTCAAACTGCCTGCTACTTGATGTAATCGGTCAGCGATGCAACGGAGAAGCCTTGGTCATGGATGGTTTGGAGAAGTGAATTCATATTTTTCACGCCACCGTGGTCTCTAAAGTGAAGCAAAATAATGTCTCCGGAATTCAAACGATTGCCAGAGGCAAAATAGATCTTGTAACTCGGCATCGACACGTTCCACAAGATCAAGGCTTTGAGTCCACATTGGGCAGCAACTTTTTGCGTTGTTGCGTCGTAGTTGCCATAGGGCGGACGCAAAAACTGAGGAGACTTTCCAAACAGTGCCTTCTCGGCTGTGATATTGCCGCAAATCTGCCGTGTCTGTGTAGCTAGTGAGGCGCCTCGAAGGTTGGCGTGGCTGACTGAGTGATCCTGAATTGATGAACCGGGCACGCTCGCAATGGAGCTGAAGAATCCGGGGTCAACGGCCGCGGCCTGCGAGACCAAGAACATGGTCAGCGGGATCTTCTTCTGGACCACGAAGTCCCTAAATGCCGGGTCAAGGTCGTAGCCATCATCAATGGTGAGAAAAACAACGCGGTCATTGGTGTTGACGTGATTGATCACCGGTGCAGCGCCAGCATCGGTTGAAGTTTCGGTAACCGATGAAGGCTTAGGTGGCATAGACATCGTCGCTTCAGGCTTAGCGGTGGCTACCGGTATGGGCTTTTGGCTTGGTGTTGATGTTGGTGAAGCAGTGGGTCGATCCCGAACTACTCCGGCGGAATTGCTAGCAGCTGAGGTCTTTGAGTGCGAGAGGGAGATACCGACAACTACAACCAACACCAAAAGAACCGATGAGGTTATCGTTAACCGCAATCGTCGCGCTCTCCTGCGCTGCCGGGCTGTCCGCGGGCTAGCCATGACTTTGGAAATCCCAACCGTGAGCGCGCTCAATAGCCACAGTGTCAATCACGGGATCAAGGTAAGCAGACTTTTTTGCCCAGCGCATGAGAACCACGATCCGCGCGGGGTTATCGGTGGCTTCATCGGCATCTGCCGTGAACAACTCGGTCTTAACCGCCCCTTGTTGGTTCGCCATCTCTAGGACATGAGCGTGCACCCAATCAACGGCCTCATCAAGGCGCCCTGGGGCCACTCGAGCCTCCCAAAAGCGCACAATCATTGAATCCTCCAGGTTCATCTGACCACACGATCCACGGGAAAAGATGAATCCGCGCCAAAATTTAAAGCAGTTGGAGGAATGTGCGCCTCGACAAGAGCCGCCCCCAAGGCCGCCACCATCGCACCATTGTCAGTACACAGACCAGGCCGGGGAATGCGCACCAGCACGCCTTGAGCTTGCGCTCGTTGTTCGATCACGGCCCGCAGACGTGAGTTTGCTGCAACGCCACCGGCCACTAACAAATGATTAATACCTTGTTCAGCACAGGCAAGCAAGGCCTTAGTCGTGAGCACATCCACCACAGCCTCTTGGAAAGATGCAGCAACATCGGCGATAGGCACCGCTTCACCGGCACGCTGCCTTGCTTCAATCCAACGAGCCACTGAGGTTTTCAATCCGCTAAAGGAAAAGTCGTAACGATGATCACGCATGTCATGGGCTGCTGTTAGACCTCGCGGAAATGCGATGGCATCACGATTACCTTCGCGAGCCAGCACATCAAGGTGCGGTCCACCAGGAAAGGCAAGTCCAAGCAATCGAGCGATCTTGTCGAAGGCCTCCCCGGCCGCATCATCAATCGTGGCACCTAGTGGCACCACATCATGGGTTAGATCATCGACCCGCAAGATGCTTGAGTGACCTCCGCTGACCAACATGGCAATGGCTGGCTGTGGAAGTTTGCCGTGTTCAAGCCGATCCACCGCAACGTGCGCGGCAAGGTGATTGACCCCATAGACCGGCTTATCAAGGGCTAACCCCAGCGCCTTTGCAGCAGCAACCCCCACCAGTAGCGCACCGATCAGGCCCGGTCCGGAGGTAACGGCAACCGCGTCAATCTCCCACAAGGCGATCCCGGCATCGATGCAGGCGCGTTCAATGGCCGGGGACATTGCTTCAAGGTGTGCACGAGAGGCAATCTCAGGGACTACGCCACCGAATCGCTCATGTTCGGCAACACTGCTAGCAACGCAGTCAGCTAACAACGTTGTACCGCGGACAATGCCAACACCTGTTTCATCACAGGAGGTTTCAATTCCTAATACCAAGGCTTGGCTCATGAGGTACCACCGATGAGTTTGCGCATCACAATGGCATCAACACCGGAAGCGTAATAATCCTTACGGCTCCCGGTTTGTTCAAATCCATCCTTGAGATACATCTGCACGGCAGAGTGATTATCTGAACGCACTTCAAGAAATACGCGGCTACACCCACGAGCACGAGCAGTGTCCAAGAGGTTGTGTAACAACAAACGGCCAATTCCTTTGCCCTGCGCTTGGGGAGAGACCGCAACGGTTTGGATATCAGCATCTGACCCAACTGTGAAAACTCCCCCATAACCCAGGAGTTCTTCCGCATCATCGTCTTGGGCAGTTGCCACCAGGTAGCAACGCGTTTGTGGCACCAGAGCCAATTCCGACCAGAAGGTCTCCACGCTCCAGGGGTCAACGGGGAAAAGTTGCCTCTCAAGGGTTTGCACAGCAGGAATGTCAGTCCAATGCATGGCTCGAATCTGAGCGGTTTGAACGGGCATCACTTCACCCGCGCTACAGGTTCAGTGGCATCGGGAGTTCGAACGTAGACCGGGGTGGCGGGCATAACCTCAAAGACACCATCGTGCGCGCTGGCGATGGTGGCAATGGCGGCCGCCGACGGCACCGCATCAATCACACTCTCAAAGATCGGATAGGAAGCTGCGATGTTGCCCACAACAACGAGGTCAGATTGATGATCGTCCAGCAAACGTTGTGGGTTGATCGCGGCAGGAACACTTACTCTTCGCCCGTTGGAATAACTCGCCCAAAAAACTTCGCGTCGCCGGGCATCTAGGGCCACGACAAAATCACCCGAAACCAGTTCTGCATCTAAGGCAGCACGGGCCATCGCATCCAGGGTGAGTACTCCATCGCAGGTAATGCCAAGTGCCAAAGCTAGCGTTCTGCCAGTGGTGATGCCCACCCGCAAACCTGTAAACCCACCCGGGCCGGTACCGACCACAATGCGCGTGAGCTGATCAATTCCAACACCGCACTGACGTAAGAGTTCAGAAATTTCCCCGTTGAGCAATTCGGCATGATGTCGAGAAGCTTGCACGGTCCGCTGCCTTCGAACTAATGCTCCATCATGAAGCGCCACCGAAATAACATCGGTTGACGTATCCAGAGCAAGTAGCACGCGCCAAGGCTAACCCTTAACGCTAAAGCCGCCTACCGCGACGATGCTGACTTGTCGAAGATCGTCATCACCACGATCAATGCTGACCTCAAGCCGAGTCGGGGCCAAGGGCTCAACCAGCCCACTGCCCCACTCAACCACCGTGACGGCGCTGGCCAGGTCAAGGTCCAAGTCGTCAAGTTCAAGGGCTGAGCCAAGTCGGTACGCATCGACGTGGATCAATGCTGGCGCACCCTTGTGTTCGCGCGCAATGACAAACGTTGGAGAAGTAACCGGTCCATCAACTCCAAGTCCGAGACCAATGCCCCGAGTCAGTGTTGTTTTCCCTGCGCCTAACGGTCCGCTTAAAACAACAACATCGCCGGCCCCAACCCAGGATGCAATCTCTTTTCCCAGTTCCTCCATCATCGCTGGAGTGGAGATTTCTCGACTGATGGGAAAGCTCACCTTCACCGCGTCCCCTTAAGCAAGCTCGCTACCAAAGCAAAGTCTTCACGCATTGCGGCAAGCGGCATGCCATTGGGCCCAAATCTCAAGGCCGCGGAAGGGTGATAGGTCACCATCAACTGACGCGATCGCCAATCAATGAAACGTCCACGCGTTTGACCAATTTTACTCGTCTTGCCAAGCGCCCACTTCGTGGCGATAGAACCTAAAGCAACCACCACTTGGGGATTGATCAACTCCACTTGACGATCAAGCCATGGTGAACAATGGGCAATCTCACCGGCCAACGGGTTCCGGTTCTTTGGCGGGCGACACTTGACCACAGAAGTGATAGCAATGGT
>CAIXNN010000041.1 GCA_903920865.1 uncultured Actinomycetes bacterium | reverse complement strand
TGAACGTTTCCGGATATTTGAAAATGCCGGGCTTACCGAGCTGGCTATTCGACTCTTTGATGACCCAATGGATGGCTTAAAGATTGTTGCGGACCACGTAATGCCGCACTTTGAAAAGTACTAAGCCTGGTTGAAACAAATGCATCCAAGCTCTTGACAGTGGAGCGGGTGAGGAGAATCGAACTCCCGTACTCAGCTTGGGAAGCTGATGTTCTGCCACTGAACTACACCCGCACAGCCTGACCTAGGCACAAACCCAAGGTTAGTGCTTGGGCATGTCCACTTCGGGACGTTGGGTGTGACATCTATGTAATTCAGCCATCGTCAGGACGAGATCGCGGTATCGGCTTACTTTGAAAATACGAGACCCACAAAGGGTGAGTCGGGACGGGGATGATTGTGGCAGCGAACTTCATTGGTCAGAATTTGTCTGGAGCCTTGCTTACCTCGGCCACGTTGGATGGGGCGCTTCTAAGTTTTGCCAACCTGACCCATGCCAGCATGCATGAGTCGAACTTAACCTTTGCTGATTTGAGCGATTCGCAAATGGCCGGAGCTGATTTGACCGGCATCCATGCGCGTGGGGTTCATCTGGAATCTGCCGAATTAGACAACGCCGACATGAGGAATTCTTCCTTGGCTGGCGCCGATTTTCGGGGGGCGACGTGGGATGAATTCACCCTCTGGCCAGAGGGAATCGGTCCGCTTTCGTAGTGGTTTTGCGGGTTGATCCACCTGCAGCCTCGTGGGCGCGATAACCTGCCTGCGTGCTGCTATCGGATCGCGACATCAAAGCTGAGATCGCTTCAGGACGTGTCGTCCTTGAGCCCTACGACGAGGGCATGGTTCAGCCGTCCTCAATAGATGTTCGCATCGATCGCTATTTTCGAGTTTTTGAAAATCACCGGTACCCGCACATTGATCCTGCGGAAGAACAACCTGAACTGACGCGAGTTGTTGAACCACTTCCGAACGAGCCATTTATCCTGCATCCTGGTGAGTTTGCCTTGGCCTCGACCTATGAAGTTGTCACTTTGCCCGATGACATTGCCGCCCGGTTGGAAGGTAAGTCATCGCTTGGTCGTTTGGGTTTGCTCACCCACTCAACCGCAGGCTTTATTGATCCAGGCTTTAGTGGTCACGTCACGCTTGAATTATCAAACGTTGCGACCCTGCCCATTAAGTTGTGGCCCGGGATGAAGATTGGCCAGTTGTGCTTTATCAAACTCTCATCCCCAGCCGAGCACCCTTACGGATCGAGCCTTTACGGCTCTCGGTACCAGGGTCAACGCGGACCGACCCCATCAAAGTCGCATGTCTCGTTCCATCGAACAGACGTTGACTCTTAAGAACTGGGTTTGACTGACTCGAGCAGCAGTTGAGATACGTCGACCACGCGCACTTGCTCATCTTGTTCGAGCTCTGACTGCACAGATGCCACGCCATCACTGATCATGACCCGACAGAACGGGCAGGCAATAGCAATGGTCTGTGCGCCGGTGGCGATGGCTTCTTCGGTTCGGTTGGTATTAACACGAGTGCCGAGGGTTTCTTCCATCCACATGCGGGCGCCACCTGCACCGCAACAGAAACCACGATCACGGTTGCGGGGCATCTCGCGTACATCAATGCCTGGCACTGCATTGATCAATGAACGTGGCGGTGAGTAAATCTTGTTGTGCCGGCCGAGGTAACACGGATCGTGATAGGTAACGGATTCATCAATTGGCTTAACTGGGGTGAGTCGACCTTCGGCTACCAGCGAGTCCAGCAACTGCGAGTGGTGCACTACTTCGTACATTCCGCCTAGCTGCGGGTATTCATTGGCCAAGGTATTAAAGCAGTGTGCGCAGGTGACGACGATCTTCTTAGCACTGACTTCATTCAGGGTTTCAACATTTTGCATACCCAGCATTTGGAATAAGAACTCATTGCCCGAGCGGCGGGCCGAGTCTCCAGTGCATGTTTCGCCATCGCCGAGTACGGCAAAGTCCACACCGGCAATGTTCAACAGCTCGGCGACAGCCTGGGTGGTCTTCTTCGCGCGATCTTCATAGGCACCAGCACAACCAACCCAGAAGAGGTAATCAACATCTGCGGCACTTTCAACATCAGTACCGATGACCTTGACCGGGAAATCAAGATCTGCAGTCCAGTTCAGCCGGTCACTAGCATTCATGCCCCACGGGTTGCCCTTGTTTTCCAAGTTCTTAAACAAGCCAGACAGTTCAGTGGGGAAAGTCGATTCCATCAACACTTGGTAGCGACGCATATCAACGATGTGATCAACGTGCTCAATATCGACCGGGCACTGCTCTACACAGGCACCGCACGTGGTGCAGGACCACAAGATGTCTGGGTCGATAACTCCGCCTGCAAAGGAGAATCCGTGTGGATCAGTTTCCGATGGTCCAACCAACGGCCGCTCAAGTGCATCTTGGGCACTTTGTGGAAGTGCAGATAAATCAATGGGAGCTGCGGGTGTGGTTCCGCCATGCGATCCCAAGTACTGCGGATTTGATTCGGCCAGCAGGTAAGGGGCTTTGGCGAATGCATGGTCGCGCAAGTTCATGATCAACAGTTTGGGCGAAAGCGGCTTTTCGGTATTCCATGCTGGACATTGGGATTGGCAACGACCACATTCGGTGCAGGTGCCAAAGTCAAGGAAGCCCTTCCACGTGAAGTCTTCAATCTTGCCTACACCCAGCGATGCATCTTCATCTAGGTCATCAATGTTTTCAAAATTAACGGGCTTGCCATCAACTTGCATGGGCTTGAGAGCGCCAAGTGCATTGGGCTTTCGTCCGAAGGAGACGTTCAGCGGCGCGAGGAAGATGTGGGCGTGCTTGCTGTACAAAACGATGAGTAGGAAAACCAGAACCACGGCAATTTGTAACAAGATCCCGACAGTTTCAAGGGTTTGGTTTGCCGAGCTTCCCAGTGGTTCGAGTAATCCAGCAGTCCATTGGCTGACGAAGGCGCCGCTCTTAAAGGGAAATACCCCGTTGTTGATCTGTGCACCGCGGTACAAGAACAATGTCCACACGACATTGAAGATCATGAACAGCACGAGCCAGGCCGCACCAAGGTGAGATCCGTAAAAGCGGGAGGATCGACCTTGACGACCTGGATTGTTTTTGATGCGAATTGCCGTAAACATCACAATGGCAACGAACACGAGAAGCCCAAAGAGGTCTTCGGCAAAGCCAACGATGGGCCAGGTGCCAATGACCGGAACGTGGAAGTCCGCAACAAAAAGTGCTCCGTAGGCCTCAATGATGGTCAGCCCTAGAACCAGGAACCCCCAAAAAGCTAAGAAGTGCGCCAAGCCAGGAATAGTCCAGCGAAGCAGTTTGCGTTGACCAAGGACTTCCTCAATTTGAGCAACGACGAACTTCTTGGGTTGGTCTTCTTGGGCCAACGTTGGTTGACCGGTCATGGCCAAGCGGTAGAGGAAGCGCGCGCGGAGTCCGGCAGCACCTAGCAGGGCCACGGAAAGGCCGAGACCGAGAACGAGGCGAACGGTCATGCTGTCCACGGGTGATCCCTCCACAAGGCGCACGGCAAAGACGTTAAAGCTGGTGTGCCTAGCGTAATGACCGAACTACCTCAGCTTGAGTAGGCCGTCCGGCAAGAGGGCTCGATTTAGTAGGCGGTCATCCCCACGCCGTCAAGGCGCACGGTCTTGCCCGACGTCGTCACAACGATCTTGACCTTGCCTGACTTGGCGGAAGAAAATCGCGGAACGTTAATCACCGATCGAGTACCCGAACCAGATTTGGCTAAGGAGTAGCTGCCTACTTTGGTGGAGCCAACGTAGATGGCAATTGAGCCACACGATGAGCACCTGTAGGCGACCACCGAGATTTGGCGCAGGCCTGACTTAGTTCCAGTGATTAAGTAAGCGCCGGATGACTTGCTATCTGAATAAGTACTCGCTAGGTAACTAGAACTTGAGTAACGCGACCAGCCAGAACTCTTTGACAGAGAACGCTCATCAAAGGCGATGTTGGTGCACTTACTGGAGGAGGTCTTCGTCAGACCTGCCCCGTTATGTGCAATCACGCGGAAGCAGTACCTGGTCCCCAATGATTGAGACAACGAAGATGTATTCAAGGTGCCACTGGTTGCACTAGTTCCCGACTTCCACGCCGTCCAAGAGGTTGCTGTTCCACCAAGGGAGGACATCGTTTGGTACTGCACGTCGTAGAAATCGATACCCGAGCCATCATCGGAACCAGTCCAGGTCACGCCGATGGATTGGCCCGTTTGGAATGTGCTGGTTGGGGATGTCACTGAGGCCGATGGAGCAGTGGCGTCGATGGGATTGGCACACGAGCCACTGTTGTGTGCCTTTGAACTTGACCCATCTGGGCAGGTGGTGTCCTTCCACGTGACGCTGCTGACATTGGCGGTGCTCAGATTCTGCATTCCGGTCAGATCAGCCCTGGAGAGGTCAGCTCCATAGAAGCTCGCGTATTTGACGTTGCTGTCAACCATGATCGAATCAGGGAAGTCACCATCGCGCGCGTTGGTGTAGGTCAGGTTTGCATGCGTGAAGTCAACACCGCTAGCATCGACAGCTGTCAGGATTGAACTGGCCAAGTCTGAGTATGCAAATGATGTACTGAACAAGTTTGCCCCATCAAGGTTGGCGCGAACAAAGTTTGCGTCCCCTGCTTGAGCAAACGACAAATCCGCGGCAATCAGCAAGGAGTTAGCTAGGTTGGCGCTGTCGAGGTTGGCATGAGAAAGGTTCGCGTCGGTCAGGTTGTAGTTGCTCAAATTTTGGTCAGACAAATCTGCGTAGCTGAGGTTTGCCCCCTGTCCCAACAGAAAGCCACCAGTCAAATGCCAACCAGCGGGAAGGCTCGCGGGGGTGCCAGTGATTTGCCCGGACTGAACTCCCGTCAAAGTGGCGCGACGCAGACCGGCTCCATCGATATCGGAGTTTGCAAGTCGCGCATTGGTTAAGTCCGCACTTGCAAGGTTTGCATTTGTCAGCAGGGTGCCTTCAAGGTTGGCACGGCTCAAGGTTGACCCGCTCAGATCGGCGCCAGTTAGATCGGCGCCCGAGACGTTTACCCCGTCGAGATTTACTCCAGCAAGGCTGGCATTAGCCAAGTTTGCTTCGGGTCCGAGTAGGTAACTCCCGGCTAGTTGCCAATCCGTGGGTAAGGCTGCTGGGGTGCCGGTTACGCCGCCAGAGATAAGTCCGGTCAAGGAGCATCCGGTCAAATCCAGGCCATTGACATTGGTATCGGTCAGGATTGCATCAGTCAGGATTGAGCCGGTGAGGTTGACGTTAGTCAGATCAACCCCGGTCAAGTCAGCGATATGCAAATCAACGGTTGGTCCCAGCAGGAATCCACTAACTAGCTTCCAGTCAGTAGGAAGCGTTGGTTCGTTCCCTGAACCTCCGCCAGTTAGTCCGATGGCTCGCACCAATGCAAAAGTTGCGCCGGTGAAGTTTGTTCTATCGATGTTTGCAGTCGATAGCAAGGTGTAAGCAAAGGTGGAGTTGTTGAATTCCGCGCCGTCTAGTGTGCTCCCAACCAGCGTGCCATAGTTGAAATTGGCATCGTGAATCGTGGCATCTTGAAGCTGTGAGTACGCGACGTTGGCGTGGTCAAAGTCGCTTTCGTTCAAGGTCGCACCGAGCGCGCCCCATTGACCGCCGGTTGCATAGTTGAATGCAGCTCCAGTTCCGGTGGCTGCGGCCAATCCCAAGCGCAGGAGGTTGGCTCCCGTGAAGTTGGCTCCGATGATGTTGGAGCCGATGAGGTTGGCATCAACCATGGTGGCGCTGACAAATTGCGCCCCGGCAAGGTCTTGGCCCGAAAGGTTAGCTCCGGTTAAATCGCACGTGCTCCAGTTCACCGATGGTGCAGGGGATGGATCGTGGACAACACCCGTGCCTGGATCAACGGTCGGGCAGTCGGTAGAAGGATTGACCAGGATCCCGTCGATGACCGACCAGCCAGCAGGAAAGACCGGCAACGGATTCGAGGTGTACCCGGTGATTCCACCGGACGCGATGTTGTCAAAACTTGAGCCGGTGAAATCGGCTTTGCTGACATTGGCTTCGGCCATGCGAACATCAACCAACGTTGCAGTGGCAACGGTTGCTGTATTGAAATTGAAGTCTCGAAGGTCAGCTCCGGTGAAATCTGCATTTGTAAAGTCTGTGAGGTAACCATTGAAACCCCGCATGCGGGCGCCATCGAAGTGTGTGCCGATAAAGGATGCCTGCGGGGCATCAGCAAAATTGAGGTTGGCATCGGTCAGCGTTGCACCGTCAAGAATCGCGCCATCAAGGTTTGCACCCTGCAGGTCCGCTCCGGTCAGGTCGCAACCGTTCCAGTCGACGCCGGCCGATGGTGCAGGAGTGACTGCCCCGGTACCCGCGGCCACGCTTGGACAGTCAACGGCAAAGGCAGCCGAAGGGCTGACTGCGGCAAGGCCACCCATGGCTAGGGCAGCCACAAGGGCCAGAGCGAGATTTCGACGATTGCGCGTATTCATGGCTTCTCCTCGACCCGATCGCCGGCTGCGACCGTAGGTAAGACGGTAGGGGCTGGAGCCTGGTTCACGCCTCAGCCACAGGGTTACAAAATCCCTCGGCACCCCAGGGAATAACCTAAACCCTGCGCCGGTTAGCATAAGTGAAGTTGCGTCGACCCGACTCAACCCTGAGAATTGTCTCACCGGGGCGAAGGAACTTCCCCAGAAAAGATCAGTAACACAAACGGAGGCAAGAACATGGCTCGTGCCGTAGGCATTGACCTGGGAACCACTAACTCAGTGGTTGCCGTACTAGAAGGTGGCGAACCCACCGTTATCGCAAATGCCGAAGGATCACGCACTACCGCGTCGATCGTCGCCTTTGCCAAGAATGGCGAAGTTCTCGTTGGAGAAGTCGCTAAGCGCCAGGCAGTCACGAACGTGGATCGGACGATCCGTTCGGTTAAGCGCCACATGGGCACAACCTGGAAGTCCGCGGACATTGATGGCAAGAAGTACTCGCCACAAGAGATCAGTGCGCGCGTGCTGCAAAAGCTCAAGCGCGATGCTGAGGCTTACCTTGGCGAACCAGTTAGTGACGCGGTGATCACCGTGCCGGCCTACTTCAATGACTCTGAACGCCAAGCCACGAAAGAGGCTGGCGAAATTGCGGGACTGAATGTCTTGCGCATTATCAATGAGCCCACTGCGGCAGCGCTGGCTTATGGTTTGGACAAGGCTGACGCCGAACAAACCATTTTGGTCTTCGACCTCGGTGGTGGAACCTTTGACGTTTCGCTGCTTGAAATTGGCGATGGCGTTGTTGAGGTTAAGTCCACCAGTGGTGACAACCAGCTCGGTGGAGATGATTGGGACCAAGCGCTAGTGGACCACTTGGTGGTCACCTTTCGCGCAGCCAATGGCATTGACCTGGCCAAGGACAAGATGGCCATGCAGCGCATCCGTGAAGCGGCGGAAAAGGCCAAGATTGAACTCTCGAGTTCGCAACAAACCTCAATCAACCTGCCTTACATCACCGTTGACGCAGATAAGAATCCGTTGTTCTTGGATGAGCAGATCACGCGCGCGCAGTTTGAATCATTGACGGCCGACTTACTGGCTCGCTGCAAAGCTCCGTTTGAGCGGGTCATCAAAGATGGTGGCGTCAAAGTTGCTGACATTGATCAGGTCGTGCTCGTGGGTGGATCAACGCGCATGCCGGCAGTCACCGAGCTCGTTAAGGGCCTGACTGGTGGTAAGGAGCCGAGCAAGGGCGTAAACCCCGATGAGGTTGTCGCCGTTGGTGCTGCTTTGCAGGCCGGTGTGCTCAAGGGTGAAGTCAAGGACGTTTTGCTCCTGGACGTGACGCCGCTCTCGCTTGGTCTTGAAACCAAGGGCGGGATCATGACGCGTCTGATCGAGCGCAACACGACGATTCCCACCAAGCGCTCTGAGATCTTCACAACGGCTGATGACAATCAACCATCTGTTCAGATTCAGGTGTATCAAGGCGAACGCGAATTGGCTTCAGCTAACAAGCGCTTGGGTACTTTTGAACTGACCGGATTGCCACCGGCACCACGTGGCGTGCCACAGATCGAAGTCACCTTTGACATCGACGCTAACGGCATCGTGCATGTGACCGCGAAGGACCTGGGCACTGGCAAGGAACAGTCCATGCAGATCACAGGTGGTTCGGCATTGTCCAAGGACGAGATTGACAAGATGATGCGCGATGCAGAGGCCCATGCTGACGAAGATCGTCAACGTCGTGAGGAAGTCGAAATTCGTAACACCGGTGAATCCTTGGTGTACTCCACCGAGAAGTTCATCAAGGAAAACGAAGACAAACTCCCTGAGGACACGCGTGGCGAGGTTGAGTCAGCTTTGGCTGAATTAAAGACCACCCTCGAAGGCAACGACATGGATGCGATCAAGGCCGCAACGGAAAAGGCCGCAACGGCGAGCCAGGCATTGGGTGCAGCAATGTATGCGCAAAATGCTTCAACGGCGGGCGCGGAAGAGCCTGAGTACATCGATGACGAAGCGGTGGTGGACGCCGAGATCGTCGACGAGGAAGAGCAGCAGTGACTTCTAGCGATCAGCCGCAGGATCAGGGCGAAGGTCTTGATCCTGCGGTCGATCCACTTGATGCAGAGTTTGCCCAGCTTGAAGAGATTTCGGCCAGTGATGCGGACACATTGAACCGCGATCTGGCCGAGCGCACAGCGGACTTGCAACGCCTTCAAGCCGAGTATGCGAACTACCGCAAACGCGTTGATCGAGATCGTGAAGTCTCACGCGAGATTGCAATCTCCGCGGTGCTTTCGGAGTTGCTGCCCGTACTTGATGACATTGGTCGAGCTCGAACCCACGGCGAACTAGAGGGCGGCTTCAAACTCGTTGGTGAATCTCTTGAGGCCACGGTCGCACGCCTTGGTTTGGAGTCCTACGGCCAGGCCGGCGACGTGTTTGACCCGATGATTCATGAAGCCATCGCGCATAGCCATTCCGATGAGGTCACTCAAGCCACCTGTGTTGAAGTGTTCCAACCTGGGTATCGCTTCCGCGACAAAATCGTGCGACCCGCACGAGTTGCAGTTGCCGAACCCGAATAACTATTGCCCAATCGCCACTTCCCCACGCATCATGTAGTCACGGAAGGAGGGGACGCTGATGTCGGTAAAAGATTTCATTGAGAAGGATTACTACGCCGCTCTTGGCGTTCCTAAAAACGCTGACGCAGACGCGATTAAGAAGGCTTATCGAAAACTGGCTGTTGAATTTCACCCAGACAAGAACAAGGGTGATGCGGCAGCAGAAGAGCGCTTCAAGGAAATTTCAGAAGCGCACGCGGTACTGAGCGATCAGGCCCGTCGCGCCGAGTACGACGAGGTACGTGCGACATCTGCATCTGGCGGTTACCGAAACCCGGGCGCGGGCGCAGCAGGTGCCTCCGGTGGTTTTGATTTTTCTGACCTCTTCGGTGGTGCTGGATCGCCTTCTGGTGGTTTTGGCGATGTATTTGGCGACCTCTTCGGTGGTGGTCGGGGACAGGGCCGACGTCGTGGTCCGCGACGTGGCGATGATTACGAGACGCAAACATCCATTTCCTTTGTTGAAGGCATTGATGGGGCCACCGTTTCGCTGCGCATTGCAACAGATGCGCCATGTTCGGTGTGTGCCGGCAGTGGCGCCCAACCAGGTACCCGGATCTCGCAGTGTGGAACCTGTCAGGGAAGTGGACAAGTCAGTCGCAATGCGGGCGGCTTTGCATTCGCTGAGCCTTGCAGCGCCTGCCACGGTCGTGGTCGAGTCGTTGAAACGCCTTGCTCAACGTGTCGTGGACGCGGGATTGCGGCCCAAACCCGCACCATCAACGCTCGCCTGCCACAGGGTGTTCGTGATGGTCAGCGCATTCGGCTCAAGGGCAAGGGTGGTGCCGGTGAACCCGGCGCACCAGCTGGCGATTTGTTCGTCACTGTCAAGGTTGCAGCGCACAAACTCTTTACTCGCTCCGGCAAGAACTTGACGATGACCGTTCCCTTAAGTTTTTCGGAAGCAACTCTAGGCGCGGATGTAAAAGTTCCAACGCTGCATGCAGATGCGGTAACGCTGCGCATTCCTGCTGGCACCTCAAGTGGTAAAACTTTCCGCGTTAAAGGCGCTGGCGTGAAGAATTCTAAAACCGGTGATGGAGATTTGCTTGTCACGGTTGAAGTTGCGGTGCCACAACGCTTAACCGAATCAATGAAAGCAGCTGTTGAGGCATTTAAGGATGCCACCGCAGAGATGGATGTCCGCGCTGACCTGTTTGGGGAGCAGTAACCATGATGGAAATTCATTTTGAGGAACACAACGACTCAACTCCGGTCTATGTGATCTCTATCGCTGCACAGTTGTCGGGTCTGCACCCGCAGACCTTGCGTCAGTACGACCGGATGGGTTTGGTTTCCCCGCAACGAACTCCTGGCGGTCGCCGTTATTCGCTCATTGATGTTCGTCGCCTTCAACGGGTGCAGAATTTGGCTCAAACCGGGCTCAACCTTGAAGGTATTAGGCGCGTTATGGCCCTAGAAGAAGAAGTTGAGCACCTTCGAATCATGGTTCAGGTTTTGCAAAACGAACTTGATGGGCAAATGGCCCGCCGACGTGAACTCATGCCGCTTGCCGACGGTGGAGCTCTTGTGGTGTGGCGCTCGGACCCACAGTGAGTTCTGACCTGCTCCATCGGGCGCAACTCATCGCCGATCAGCTTCGCCTAGATGCCGCTACGGTTGAAGTTGAAGCAATCACGCGCTCTCGATTAGATGAAGTTGTGAAAGCAGGCCTGGTGGCCGCCGGGGCTCCTGAGGAATTTGGCGGTCACGATGCTTCGCCGGCTCAGACCCGTGGCATCACAGAGTTAATCGCTGGTGCCTGCGGTACGACGTGGTTTGTCTTAACTCAGCACCGCTCGGCCCTTGATGCTGTGCTCACAACGCAGAATCGATTCTTACAGAGCAAATGGCGCGAAGATATTTGCAGTGGTCGGGCATTGGGGGCAGTGGCCTTTGCACATTTGCGTCGCAGTGGACCACCGCAAGTTATTGCACAACCCCAGGGTGATGGTTGGAAGATCAGCGGACATCTGGATTGGGTCACGGGTTGGGGAGTTACAGATGTCCTTGCACTGATGGCGCAAACAACCGACAACAAAATTGTTGAAGTCCTCATACCTGCTCAGGCTCGACCTGGCCTTGTTGCCTCCGCCCCGCTGCCTTTGATGGTCATGGGTGGCACGCGCACTGTTTCCGTGGAATTGGAAGAGGTTCACATCGCCGCTGATGAGGTCGCTCATGTCAAAACTGCTGAGCAGTGGCATGCCGATGACACCAATCGCACGGTGAATACTTCTCCGGCAGTATTTGGCCTGCTTGATGCCGTGCTTGCTGAACTCGCAACGCTTGGCAGCACAAAAGGTATGAGCCACGTCAGTGAGCTGGCGTTGGCCTTTGAGCAAAAACTCACGACATTGAGATCGCGCGCTTATGACTTAGTCGATAACGTGCCGGCTGAGTTGGAACACGATGAACGCTTGGCCGTGCGGGCGAAGTCACTGCTACTGGCGCATGAAGCAACGGCTGCCTTTGTTGCTGCAACAGGTGGTGGCGCGATCGCATTGAGTAATCCTGCCCAGCGATGGGCCCGTGAAGCGCTGTTTTTCCTTGTACAGGCTCAAACGTCCCCACTTCGCAGTGAACTTATGCGTTCGTGGCCGCGCAGTTAGTTGGCCTTGAGCACGCTGAGGCGATTGAGTGCGTCTTGAAGTACCGAATCTTGTTTACAAAAAGCCCAACGAACTAAGGGTTTGCCGACGTCGACGTTGTCGTAGAAGACTTGATGCGGAATAGCGACAACGCTGGCTAACTTCGGCAGTGCGCGACAAAATTCCAACCCGTCTTCAAAGCCGAGCGGTCGAATATCAGTGGTGATGAAGTAGGTGCCTTCAGGAACACAGACGTCAAGGCCAAGATCGCTGAGTCCTTGGGCCAATAAATCCCGTTTAGCTTGTAACCCTGCGGTCAGTGATGCGTAGTATTCATCAGGCAAAGCTAAGGCCTGCGCAATGGCGTACTGAAACGGCCCACCTGAGACGTAGGTGAGGAATTGTTTGGTCGTTCGTACCGCGTTAATCAGTGATGGGCTTGCAATAGCCCATCCGATCTTCCAGCCGGTGAAGGAAAAAGTCTTTCCACCAGAACTAATCGTGACCGTGCGATCAGCCATGCCTGGCATCGTGGCTAACGGGCGGTGGGTGCGGTCGTCAAAGATCAAGTGTTCATAGACCTCATCACTGATCACGACAAGGTCGTTCTCAATGGCTACATCACAGATGGCTTGACGCTCGTTATCGGTCAGCGCCATACCTGTCGGATTGTGAGGCGAATTAATCAGTAGCACCTTGGTCCGTGGGGTGACTGCGGCACGCAGGGCATCAACATCAATTCGAAAGTTCGGAGTACGCAATGTCACTGGCACACGCACACCACGAGCCATGGCTATACACGCGGCGTAGGAGTCGTAGTACGGCTCTAGGGCAATGACTTCATCACCTTCGTCAACCAGCGCCAAGATCGCGCCGGCAATGGCCTCGGTAGCACCGGCGGTCACCAGCACTTGGGTGTCGGGATCAACAACTTGCCCGTACCAACGCTCTTGATGCTGCGCGATAGCTCGCCGTAATTCGGGAATTCCAATTCCAGGTGGGTACTGGTTGCCCTTGCCTTCGCGCAATGCGGTGACGGCGGCCTCGCGCACAACCTCTGGGCCATCGGTGTCTGGAAATCCTTGACCAAGGTTGATTGAATTGCTCGCCAATGCCAGAGCTGACATCTCAGCGAAGATGGTGGTGCCCAGGCTGCGCAGATGAGGAGGCAACCATTGCCTTGAAGCCATCGAATCAGTTTCGCTCACGGGCTAACCGTACGCGACGCCAGTAATGGGTTGCAGGCAAGCGGGTTTGATTATTCGCCTTGCGTTGAGCCGGATTTTTGCCATGATGGGCACATGCATTTGACCTCATCTAAGGCCCGATGGGCGGCACTTTTTGCCGCTAGCGCCCTAGCCCTTGCAGGCTGTTCAAGCGTGACCACAGGCAAAGCCACGGTGACCAGTTCAAGTTCGCCAGGAACTACAGCCGCTACTCTTGCTTGCCCAAGCCCGGCATCGGCCCGCAAGGGAACCATTGACGATCAAATTACTTTTGAGGGATTGAACCGCACGTATCGTCTGTGGATTCCGCAAACGTATGACGGTTCAACTGCGCTACCCATCATCGTCAACTACCACGGCACTGGTGGAGATCCTCAATCTATTGATGATTTCAGCAGCAATTTGTCCGTCAAGGCGAACTCGCGTAGTTACATCGTTGTTGCCCCACAAGGAGATAAAGGCGGCGCAGTTACTCCTCGATGGACCGTGCCTGGAATTGGCACGACGCCCGATGATGTCTCCTTTACCAATGCAATGCTCGACAAGATTTCCAGTGAATTTTGTGTTGATCAAAAGCGTATCTATGCAACGGGTTTCTCATCTGGTGGAGCCATGACGACATGGTTGGGCCAAACAGACAGTGAGAAAATTGCTGCCATCGTTCCTGGTGGTGGAATCAACTTGGTTGATCCCTCCCTCCAACGATTCCCGATTCCGGTGTTTGCCTATCACGGCACCAAAGACGACACCGCATTTTTTGCTGGCATCGGTGGAGTCCCCAACAAGCCTGATCC
>CAIXNN010000040.1 GCA_903920865.1 uncultured Actinomycetes bacterium | reverse complement strand
CCGAATTGATCCAAAACTAATGAGGTTGACGGAGTGCCCTCGGCAGGCCCGCCCGAAGCTGCCGGCTCTTTGCCTTGGTAACCCGAGAGCAACTGAATGACTTGCTGACGAACACGGTTCAGATCAGCGCCTAACTTGACCAGGACCTGCGCAGCGACACCATCGCCTTCACGAATCAAACCCAACAAGATGTGCTCGGTACCGATGTAGTTATGGCCCAACTGCAAGGCTTCACGCAATGACAGTTCAAGGACCTTCTTAGCCCGCGGGGTGAAAGGAATGTGGCCACTGGGTGCTTGTTGTCCCTGACCAATAATTTCTTCGACCTGACTGCGAACTGCCTCTAGGGAAATACCCAAAGACTCAAGCGACTTAGCGGCAACGCCTTCGCCTTCATGGATCAAGCCAAGGAGAATGTGCTCGGTACCGATGTAGTTGTGATTGAGCATGCGGGCTTCTTCTTGGGCCAGCACCACAACACGTCGAGCTCGGTCGGTAAATCTTTCGAACATGGCGTCCTCCTGAGATCGCAGGTGAAATCAGCCTACTCCTGCAACTGAAATCTTGTCCTGTTCCAGATCAGGGAACAAGGTGCCTAAGCCCTTTGTTCCCTCACTGCACTCAGGTTCCTGCGTTCTGCCCTGCGCGAACAACCCCTTTTAGGCTCCTGGTCTAATCACATTTGCGAAGATTAGCCAAGCCAGCAAGGTCTTTGCGCCAATGCTCAAACTGATGTAAACGTACTCACCGTAGATGTAATCCTTCCACTTACCGACCTGCTTGTACTGCAGGCCCATGTTCAGCGCGAAGGAGAAAAAGAGGAGGAACTGAGTAATCAAGATGCCATAAACAAAGCCCGGTGGGGACGCGTGCGTGATGTAGAAAATGACGATGAGCCAGGGAGCCAGACCCACCACCGAGCTAAACCAGAAGGCACTCCAGTCAGTCTCGCCGGGAACTTCTTTGCGCTCCATCAACAAGCCGAACAAAATCATGGCTGAATTAGCCGCGATGATGGCGATGATTGCTCCAAGGTCGCGAACGCCCACAACCACCACAATCAGTACGACCATCAAGGATGAACTAAAGGTGTACTCAATCCACCGCGCATAGTTGGCGCGCGATTCCATCTGGCGCTCATACCAACCGCGAATAAGCGTGCCGACCAGCAGGTGGTCCAGGGCCGCACAGGCCAAGAAGATCGCCACGCAGATTCCCAGATTCAACGTAAAGATTTCGGTCGGAGCCTTGGGAAGTACTCCCGAGCCAGGCTGCCCCTTGAGGTAAGACAGAACCAAAGGAACATCAAAGGCCTTGTTCAACTTCACCATCGCGGCAACCTGGAGAACAAAGATCAGGCCAACGATGAGGTTGAACATGCGAAGGCGGCCATAGCGGGCAGCGTTAGGGGATGCGGTTTGCGTCGATTTGGTCATGCGCAGATTATTGCGAAAATTTGTCCCTTGCTAGGCCCCTTGGCATTCGCCACGCGGACTACCGACCTAAGTAAAGCCTGATCCCGCGCTCGATGGCAGCGGCATACTTCTGGCGACCAGAGCGCGACTTCATCATTGACGCATCACTTGCATTGCGCATGTTGCCAAGTTCAGTCATTACGGTGGGAATATCGCTCATATTTAGGGTGCCCAGGTCTTTACGCACACTCATCCCGCCAGTGATGTAGGTAGAGGGTTTGAGTCCACCACGGATCAATCCTGTTTTCATCGCGGTGGCTAACGCAGAACTGGACTTATAGATGTCATCTGTGTAACCACGAAAATATGCCGGGCGAATGACATGAAAGCCTCTACCTGAGGCTGGCGCACCATCACCATGAATGGAAACCTTCAACGCAGCATGCTGGGATTTGCCAAATCGTCCTCGGTAATCAACACATGGACCCCACGCGGAGGAACTATTTGTTGTGCGCGTCATCACCACTCTTGCCCCCAGTCGTTCAAGGTCATTTTTGACTCGACGTGCCACATCAAAGGTGAACGTTGCCTCCGGATAACCACTATTGGTACTCGTGCCGGTGGTGTTGCACGCCTTGTAGGAACCAACCCAAACCAAGCGCGCAATCTGGCGGGTGTGGGTGGAGTTGCCTAACTGGTGGCCAGGATCGATGGCGATGGTCAATCCGGACAGTGGGAGCGATTGGCTACCTACGGTTGAACTGGTGGCACGAGCTTGTGATTGCACACTAGGCGCAGCCAGCGCAACCAGCGCTACTACTAGCGCAGCAGATCGAAGCAGTTTCACGCTCTCACAGTACGCGCAGCATGCGCGTGTTACCTAGGGTGTTGGGTTTGACCCGCTCTAGGTCTAGGAATTCGGCAACACCTTCGTCGTAAGACAGCAGCAGCTCTTGGTACACATCGGGATCGATGGGGGTTCCCTCAATCACCTCAAAGCCATTGCGTGCAAAGAAATCCACTTCAAAGGTCAAACAAAACAACCGAGCGATGCCAAGTTCGCGGGCTGCCTCCGCGAGTTTTTCCACGATGGCCCGACCGGTTCCAGTTCCACGCATGTTCTTTTCAACGGCTAAGGTTCGAATTTCAGCCAGGTCATCCCACAGCACGTGCAGTGCACCACAACCAATGATGGCGCCATCGAGTTCAGCAACCCAAAATTCCTGAACATCTTCATACAGAGTGACTTTGGCCTTTGCCAGCAAAATTCGATCCGAGCTATACCGCTCGACTAAGGAAGCCACCGCTGGCACGTCGGCAGTGCGCGCACGACGAATAAGAACTGAACTCATTCGGGCCGAACCAAGGGGAATAAAACTGTTTCACGAATACTGCGCCCAGTAAGCATCATCAAAAGTCGGTCGATACCCATGCCCTGTCCGCCAGCTGGGGGCATTGCATATTCCAGGGCGCGAAGGAAATCCTCATCCAGCGCCATGGCTTCAACATCTCCACCGGAAGCCAAGAGCGACTGCGCCGTTAAACGAGCGCGCTGCTCGACGGGGTCAATCAGTTCGCTGTATGCCGTACCGACTTCGGCTCCAAAGGCCACCAAGTCCCAGCGCTCAGCAAGTCTGGGGTCGTCCCGATGTTGCCTAGTTAACGGCGAGACCTCCGTGGGGAAGTCAATGTAGAACGTTGGTGAAGTGGTGCGATCTTCGAGTAGGTGTTCATACATTTCAAGAATGAGTTGTCCCCGTCCCCATGATGGTTCGTTGGGGATTCCAGCCTTTTCACAGAACTTCCGCAATTGCTCGGCTTGCGTATCGGCGGTTACTTCCTCACCAAGGGCTTGGCTAATACCGGCGTTGACTGGAATAACGGGCCAATCACCGCTGATGTCGTACTCGATGACCTGACCTTCATCGTCGATGTGTCGCACCAGCAAATCCCCATGAACGGCAAGCGCTGCTTCATGAATAATTTGCTGGGTTAGTTCACGCATCGAGTTGTAGTCGCCATAGGCCTGATACATCTCCAACATGGTGAACTCTGGGTTGTGTGAAGAGTCAGCACCTTCGTTGCGGAAATTGCGATTGATTTCAAATACCTTTTCGATGCCACCGACAAGAAGGCGTTTGAGGTAAAGCTCGGGCGCGATCCGCAGGAACAACTCCATGTCATAGGCATTGATATGCGTGACGAAAGGCCGAGCATTGGCGCCACCATGAATGGCCTGCAGCATGGGCGTTTCTACTTCGATAAATCCACGGCTAGTCAACGAGTTACGCACCGATGCAACGGCGGTTGCCCGCATTTGAAGCATCTCCCGAGCCTGCGGACGCACGATGAGGTCAACGTAACGCTGGCGCACCCGAGCTTCCGGGTCAGTCAGGCCCTTGAACTTTTCGGGCAAGGGACGTAAACACTTGCTCGTGATCACCCAACTCGTGGCTTTAACTGAGAGTTCACCGCGGCGAGAACACACCACTTCTCCGATGATGCCTACATGATCACCGATATCAACATCACTCTTCCACTGCCTTAAGCGCTCTTCACCCAGGGTGTCAACGGGCAACATCACTTGAAGATCTCCACTGCCGTCGCGCAGGGTGGCAAAGCACAACTTGCCACCATCTCGACGAAGAATCACGCGTCCGACAATTCCCACTTCAACACCGGTGGCCGCATCGGGCTCAAGTTCAGGGAAGTCTGTTCGCAACTGCGCCAACGTTGTGGTGCGCTCAAAGCCAACTGGATAAGGATCAACGCCTTCGGCTCGCAAGCGATCACGTTTTTCGCGACGGATCCGCATCTGCTCAGGCAGTTCGTCCATGGCGTCAAAGGTTTGGCTCACGCGAGAAGGTTACCGGCGAACCCTTACAACTCAGCGTTGCGTTGGAACACTAAACGCAGACCAATAAGTGTGAGATCAGGCTCATGGTGGGTGATCGTGCGTGATTCCTCCACCACCAAGGGGGCCAGCCCACCAGTTGCCACGACGGCCTTGACTGCTCCGAGCTCTTCCTCAATGCGATCCACCAGGCCATCTACCTGACCGGCGAAGCCATACAGCGCGCCACTTTGTAGGGCCTCAACGGTGTTCTTGCCGATCACCGACCGCGGTCGCAGAAGTTCAACCTTGCGTAGCTGGGCGGCTCGGGCCGCTAGGGCATCGATAGAAATCTCAATTCCTGGTGCTAACGCGCCGCCGAGGAATTCACCCTTTTCACTGACTACGTCCAAATTGGTGGAGGTTCCAAAATCAACCACGATGGCCGGGCCGCCGAAGAGGTGATGCGTGGCTAACGTGTTCACAATGCGGTCAGCCCCGACTTCTTTGGGGTTATCGGTCAAAACTGGAACACCTGTGCGCGTTCCAGGTTCGACAATGACGGTGACAACATCATCAAAATAGCGATTGAGCATGGTGCGCATCTCGCGCAATGACGATGGCACCGTCGAACACAGTGCAATTCCTGAAATCTTCGGAGAGCCTTGAAGCAATCCGCGATACATCACGTTGAGTTCATCTGCCGTGTCGCGAGCATCGGTCTTAATTCGCCACGATTGATACAACTGCTCGCCGTCAAAGAGCCCTAAGACGGTATTTGTATTTCCCACATCAATAGCAAGCAACATCTCACGCCTCCGTCAAGGGTTGCAGGTCGCCGCCGATATCGAGAACCGGCGCTGAATGAGTTAGAGCGCCTACAGCTAGGTAATCAACACCTGTTTGCGCGTAAGCATGAGCCACATCCAGACTCAAACCGCCACTTGATTCCAATCGGGCTCGCCCAGCGGTACGCTCAACAGCCATTCGCGTCTGATCGACGGTGAAGTTATCCAAAAGCACCAAGTCAGCGCCGGCGGCCAGGACTTCATCGAGTTGATCCATGGAGTCCACTTCTACCTCGACGTCAAGGGCGGGCCACTGTGCTCGAACCAGATCAAAGGCTTGCTGAACACCACCGGCGGCAACAACATGATTGTCCTTAACTAAGGCCGCGTCAGATAGCGACATCCGGTGGTTAGTGCCGCCGCCACATCGCACCGCAAATTTCTCAAGTGCGCGCAAACCCGGGGTGGTCTTACGAGTATCGCGAATGGCCGCACCCGTTCCGGCGATTGCGCTAACCCATTGTGAGGTCAGGGTGGCAATCCCCGATAGGTGGCACAACAGGTTAAGTGCAGTTCGCTCACCTGTGAGTAGATCAATCGTTGGCCCCGTTGCGCTAAGCACGACGGTGCCTGGCTTGAGCACCTGGCCGTCATGAACGGAACTTAAGACTTGGACACGTCCCTGGCCAACAATGTCAAATACTGCACTGGCAACAACAACACCGGCAGCAACTCCGTGTGAGCGGGCCACCAAATCCAACGTTGAACTTTGAGCTGCAGGCACGGTTGCAACGGAAGTGACATCAACACCACCGTTGAGATCCTCAGCGATAGCACGCGAGATCAATGCGGCTACTTCTTGTGGATCGAGTCCCACCTTGTGAAGCTGTTCTTGACGCACATCGCTTAACGAACTCATGGGATCTTCCTCACTGTGGTGGAAATGGTTCCGTCAATGAGCCGGCCATGAATTCGGGCATGCCAGAGCTCATCGTTGAGCCCGGAGAAGTCCTCTCGCCAATGACTTCCGCGGGTTTCTTCGCGTTCACGTGCTGCATGAGCGATATAGGTGGCCACGGTGTGCACATTGGTCGCCTCCCATGCCTCAACACAGGGCTGACTTGAGTGCCAGGACCTCAGTTCAAGCAGGCGCGAAAGGGTTCGGCCTAAAGATCTACGCGATCTCAAGACACTTGCCCCATCGGTCATCGCGGAAGCAACGTGTTCACGAACTTCAGGGGTGAGCAAACCAGGAAGGCGTTCGTCCGGCTTAGGTTCGCCAGGGGTAGCTAAGTTTGCTTTCAAATCAGAGGCGATTCGATCAGCAAAGACCAAACCCTCAAGCAGTGAGTTTGATGCCAATCGGTTCGCACCATGAACGCCAGTACAAGCACACTCTCCACAGGCGTAAAGGCCAGGAACATCAGTGCGACCAAAAAGGTCCGTGATAATTCCACCGCTTGCATAGTGAGCTGCCGGTGCAACCGGAATCAATTCGGTCACCGGGTCCACGCCATGAGCGCGACACGATTCCAAGATCGTGGGGAATCTGCTGTTCCACACGCTTTCGCCTAGATGGCGACCATCCAGCCACACGTGCGGGGCTCCGGTCTCCAACATTTGTTTCATAATCGCTTTGGCCACTACATCACGTGGAGCCAGATCACTGAGTTCATGAATGCCCTGCATGAATCGTTGTCCGGAATCATCGACGAGAAAGGCGCCTTCACCTCGAACAGCTTCAGAGACGAGCGGCTGTTGGCCACGCGAACCCGGGCCAAGCCAGAGCACTGTGGGATGGAACTGGACAAACTCCATATCCGCAACGCTGGCCCCAGCACGCAGGGCTAGGGCAACTCCATCACCGGTTGAAACCTCTGGATTTGTTGTCTGGGCGAAGGTTTGTCCCAATCCTCCCGTTGCCAGAACCACTGCACGAGAATGCACTGCACCAACACCATCGCGCGAACCTTCGCCAATGACGTGCAGCGTTAAACCGGCAACGCAGGATTGGTCATCAAAGAGCAGGTCCAGAGCAAGCGCATGCTCAATGACTTCAATCCCAGGATCGGCTTGCACAGCAGCGATGAGTGCGCGTTGAACCTCGGCACCGGTGGCATCACCGCCGGCATGAGCAATGCGATCCCGATGGTGCCCACCTTCTCTGGTCAAAGCTATGTCGCCTTGAGCATCTCGATCAAAATGCGCGCCAAGGGCAATCAAATTTTCCAAGGCACCAGGGCCTTCAGTGACTAAGACATGAACAGCTTCAAGATCACACAGACCAACGCCGGCAATCAAGGTGTCCGATTCGTGTTCAGCTGTGGTGTCCTCGGGACCTACTGCGACAGCGATCCCGCCTTGCGCCCACTGCGTTGCACCCGCGGCTAAAACAGTCTTCGTCACAACCAGCACCCGAAGGTCATTTCGCCGCGCTTGTAAAGCAAGACTCAATCCTGCGATGCCGCTACCAACAATGACCACATCGGTATCCGTGGTCCAACCAGGCACCGGAGCAAGAAGGCGGCTGGCAAGAGGCTGTCGGCGGAAGATACTCACGTCATCACCGTAACTGCAAGTGCGTGAAGGTTCAGCAAAGTGTTATCGATCAAACGCGTGCTTCCCACGCTGGCAGCAATCAGTAACAGAGCTTCACCGTGGTGATCGGCTCCCACCTCAACAAAGGTCTGTGGATCAACAACGGCAATATAGGACACCCCCACGGTCGGCTCAGTTTCAAACACTGCATGAACGGCCGCCACTACGGCCCTGAGGCCACGATCAGCATTCGCCTTTGCCGCTTCCAAGGATTGCGGGATGACTCGAGCCGAAGAACGTTCGGAATCTGACAGGTACCGGTTACGCGAAGACATGGCTAGCCCATCGCTTTCACGAACTGTCGCAAGAGACTCGATGGCAACAGTGAAGTCGAGGGATCGCACCATTGCTCGAACGATAGCGAGCTGTTGCGCATCTTTTTCACCAAAAATTGCCACATCGGGTTGGACCATGTTGAACAATTTGGCGACAACCGTTGCTACACCATCGAAGTGTCCTGGCCGATCCGCACCTTCAAAACCATCTGCAAGAGAGCCCACTTTGACACTGACTTGTTTCTTGCCGCCGTACACAACTTCTTCGTTTGGCGCGAAAATAACTGCGACCCCGGCTTGTGCGCAGCGGGCAAAATCACTTTCCCAGGTGCGTGGGTATTTCGCGAAGTCTTCGCCTTCTCCAAACTGAGTGGGGTTAACAAAAATTGACACTACGCAGATGTCCGCAAGCTCAGCCGCGCGTGCCATTAATGCTTGGTGACCCGCATGTAGAGCGCCCATGGTCGGAACAAAAGCAACTTTTGCGCCGTTCTCTCGCAGCGGCTCAAGTTGCATTCGCAGTTCGCGCACTGTTCGGGCGATGAATGGATCAGTGATCATCCCTGATCCTTGGCCTTGGGATGTTCGCCATCAAGCAAATCCAACATGGGATCGACTTGGGCGGCGGTTAGCCGATGTGAAGCCAATGTTCTTATCGCTGTGGCCCGGGCGAGAACCTCGTAGGCATCAAAGGTCGCACGATCACTGGCAGATTCAATGCGCTCCTGCAAAGCCGTCAGGTGAGTTCCTAAGGTTTCGACATCGCCGCGAGAGACCGGGCCGGTCAACGCTGCATCACCAGATCGCAAAACATTGTCTAAAGACGCTGAAACCAGCGGCGCTAAGAACTGTCCCGGGGAATCGATACCGGCTTGGGTTAACAAATCTTCAGCTTGGGCGATGACCGTGACTAAGTGATTGGACGCATGAGATAAGGCCGCGTGATAGAGCGCACGCGAGTTCGGCTCAATGAATTGTGGTTCACCACCCATTTCCAAAACTAAGGCTTGGGCCACTGCATGGTGTTCATCGCTCGCACTGATTCCAAATGGGCAACCGTCAAGACGCTCGACTTCAAATGCGGCACCCGTGAACGTCATGACCGGATGCATGGCAACGCACAGGGCTCCGATGCGTTGGGCCGGTCCTAGAACATCAGTGCCATAGCGGCCGCTGAGGTGGACCACAATCTGTCCGGCGCGAATTGCATCGGAGGCAACTAAGCCTGACACCAAATCTGCCAGCACATCATCAGGCACAGCAAGGAGCAATAAGTCTGCTTCAGCGCTTACGTCAATAGGATCGGCAAATCGCGCTTGAGGAATAAGCGCACTAGAGCGTTTTTGAGACTGCTGTGAGATGGCGTTAACGGCAACTACCTGATGTCCAGCTCGGGCAAGTGCGGCGGCAATCACGCAACCGGCTCGCCCAGCACCGATGAGACCTACGCGAAGCCGCGCTGGCCGTTCTTGGTTCATAGCCGTCTCCGTTCCAGTCCGCTGTGGGTACCAGACGATCACCACAAGAGTAGCGGTTGGATAGAGCCATGATGAAGTGGGCGCAGGCTTGGGGAACTGCCAACGCGCAGTTCTACACCCGAGAGCGTGCGGAAGATCACTTCACCACTGCCCCAAACGTAAGTACTGCTACGGCGCAGATTCTGGCGGGTTACGCCGAGCAATTGGCCATTGAATTGGAAACCATTCATCTCGTTGAACTCGGCGGGGGCAACGCAGTCTTGATGAATCAACTGTGCCAACTGCTGGACGCACGCCAGATCAGGTACCAGGCAACCATTGTTGAATTGCGCCCCAGACCTGCGAACCTGCCTGAAAACATCGAGTGGATTCAAGGCAGCGCACCTGATGCCTTGCCCGATGAGGTTGTCGGTTTGATTTTTGCCCACGAATTTTTAGATGACGTCGGGATGGGTATTGCCCAACGCATCAACCTCAAGAGCCTGCGGCACGTTCTGGTTGATCCACTAACCGGCAATGAATCCCTTGGTGTGGAAATCTCCGAAGAAGAACAAGCATGGATTGATCAATGGTGGCCAACCAACCAAGAGCGAATTGAAATTGGCCTTTCTCGAGATGCTGCCTGGGCGGGCATTGTTTCCCACTTGAAGGCAGGAATGGCAATTGCCATTGATTACGCACAAGGCACAAGCCCGGCTGCAAGCATGATGGGTTTTCGTCAGGGCGTGCAGTTACGACCGATAACTGATGGCTCAATGAACCTGACCGCACATGTGGTGATTGAATCCTGTGCTGCTGCCGTCACAGCCAATCAAAGCTTGATCACTACTCAGCAAGAACTCATTGACCGCTTCTTTGATCACGAAGGCTCAAGGTCATCAGCGGCCGAACAGCTACAAGGCCTGGCGCGCAAGAGCCAGTGGGAGCAAGCACGCGATCCGTCGAGTTTTGGAGCCTTCGCGTGGCTGATTCAATGTGTGGGTTTAAGTGAAACGATGAGCCTGTGAGCATCATTGGTGTTGGGGATGTTGCTGGGGCTTTCGAACCGGTTGACCTTGTACTTGGGCTTGGCCCACATCATCCGTCTTCCCACGGCTTGATTCGGCTTCGGGTTGACCTTGAAGGTGATGCCATCTCGAGCGCTGAACCGCTCATTGGTCACGTGCACCGAGGAGCCGAAAAACTTTTTGAGGTTCGCGACTACCGCCAGATTATGGCGCTAGCCAACCGACACGATTGGCACGGTGCTTTCAACGGGGAACTGGGAGTAGCCCTTGCTGTTGAACGCATGCTTGGCATGAGTATTCCCGCGCGGGCCCAGTGGTTGCGAACTGCTTTGGCAGAGCTCAACCGGATCCTTTCCCACTTAGCCTTTTTGATTCCGGTTGCCTACCCCGATCCCAGAACTCCAAGCCAAGCAAACCTGGCCCGCGACACCATCCAAGACGCAATGGAAGTAGCTACCGGCTCGCGAGTGCACTTTATGGCCAACCAAATCGGTGGTCTGCGAAACGATGTCCCCACTAACTGGACAACCGCTGTGCTCACCGCGCTCGATGGCGTCGAATCAACACTGCCGGAACTTCAAAGGGAACTTTTTAATCGCTACCCAAAGGTCTTAACCGGTCTTGGGGTCATCACTGAAGAGCAGGTCAACGAATTTGGAATCAGCGGAGTGGCGGCCCACGCAGCTGGGGTGGACGTTGACGTCAGGCGAGACGCCCCCTACGCCGCCTACGGCGAACTAGCCAGCGTGCTTACACCAGTTACTGGTCGCGACTCAGATGCGCGAGCGCGCTTTCAAGCTTTGTTTGATCATGTAGAACTCAGCATTGCACTCGTTCGGGCTTGTATGCCTGAACTGCATGCCACCCAAGGTTCACCGGTCAATGTGAAACTTCCAAAAGTGGTGCGAGCACCTGAGGGAATGACCTACGTCAGCACCGAAGGTCCGCTCGGCACAAGTGGGTACTTACTGATCTCCAAGGGAAAAGCCTCACCGTGGAGATTAAAAATGCGCACCGCATCCTTTAATAATGTTCAGGTTCTTTCACAGATCGTTCCCGGCACAACAGTTGATAATCTCGTGCCGTTGTTGCAATCAATGGTCTATGTCATTGGCGACATTGACAAGTAGCGCAAAGCCTTACTTGCTGTGAGCTCGAATGTAGGTAGCAAAGCGCGCCACGAAGAGCGGCTCGAGATCGCCGACCGATTCGGCACTGAAAGCTTCGCGTGCGGCTTCAAGAGATTCGACTATGGAGCCAGAGATTTCGCCTAAGGAGCCACCTTCGGTTGCCATCGCCGCCGCAGCTGGAGTGTGGTTCATCAACTCGAGAAAAAAAGCGAAGTCGTGTCGCTCGCGGGCAAGATCAAAAGCGCGATCGCGCAGTTGCATATAGGGCAGGTCTTCAAGAATTTCGCTCACCTGCACACCTTATGCGCTCGGATCATTGTTGTCATCGCTGCGTTGCTTAATCACGCAGGCCCGCTCAAGAATCAAGCCCACGGCCAGCAAACCCGCACTGAGCACGATACAAACTCCGGCGTGCAGCACGCGCGTCTTGGCAAATGGGGTGTTGAGGGCATCAACTAGCCAACCGGCCGCCAGCCAACCGAAAAAGATTCCGCCAAGAACTGCTGCCGCCCGCGAACTTGCCAGGGCCAATGCGACGACCTTGCCGGCGGTTAGTGCATCGAGCGGCTCTCGGCCTGGAACCCTCAACAACCGTGGGCGCACCACGATCGTGAGAATTCCCAGCACAACGGTCAGCGCCAACATGGTGTACACCGCAGCGATCGGCACGTTGGGAACTGTTGAGGTGATCGCACCAATGACCCGTGCTAGGGCGAAACTAATCGCACTAGCGAGAAGGAATGGTCCAAAGAGTTCGCGCCAGGTCGTTAATTTCATAACCCTTGCTCCACCTTGTTTATGCCTTGCTCCTTCACACCCCTCATCAAATCAGCGATCGGCCCCTTTGTTGCCAAACTCGCGGAAGCATCAACTTCAAGCCAAGGAACCAGCACAAACGCACGCTCGTGTGCCCGCGGGTGCGGCAAGGTCAACTCGGGATCGCTCGAAATCAGATCGTCATAGGCAATGACGTCCACATCCATCGTTCGTGGCCCCCAGTGTTGTTCGCGAACCCGGTTGAATCGCGTTTCAATGTCCCGAGCTAACTGAAGTACCTGCTGTGGGGAGAGCTCGGTGGAAATTTTGATAATGGCGTTGTAGAAATCAGGCTGGTCGGGGCCGCCCACGGGTGAAGTGCGATAAAAAGATGAACAAGCAACCACGTCCACGCGTTCATGCGCCTGGATCATGTCAATGGCAAGATCCAATGAGCTCTCGGCATCTCCCAGATTTGCCCCAAGTCCTAAGACCACCTGATGGACCATTAGCGCGAGCGATCAATCTCAATGCGAACATCATCAAACTCGTGGGGAATAGGTGCACTCGGTTTGTGTAAGACCACCTTGACCGATAAGACCCGGGAATCAATGAGCACAACATCAGCGATGCGCTGTGCCAAGGTTTCAATCAGGTCAACAGGTTCGCCTTCAACCACTGTGACCACGGCGTGGGCCAGCGCTGCGTAGTCAATCGTGTCTGCCAGGTTGTCAGTAGAAGCTGCTCGTTGAATATCGGTGTGCAAAAGCAGGTCAACGATGAACTCTTGGCCTGTTTGCTTCTCGCTAGCAAGGACACCGTGATATCCAAAGGCTCTTAGCCCCGTCAAAGCAATGACATCGCTCATGGCAACTCCTTAACTCTTACCCTAGCGAACGGACAAGTTCAGCGTTCGCGGCTACTTCGTGCACCCGAACCGCCCAGATGCCAGCATCAACTGCACGGGCCGTTATCTCTACCGTGAGTTCATCTCGGGCCTGCATCGAATCTATTGGACGGGCACTGCCATCGGGATGCGTACCTAAAAACCGTTTACGCGAAGCACCCAAGAGAACTGGGAAACCCAACGAGTTAATTGCCTTCAGCGCATCGGGTTCAAGCAGCGACCAATTGTGATGAGCTTTTTTAGCAAAACCCAAACCAGGGTCAATCACTATTGCATCGGCCGCAATGCCACTTGCTCGTACCGCTTCTATTCTGGATTGTAGTTCGGCAACAACTTCGCTGAGTACATCGGCGTAGTTCGCCAGTTGATCATCGCTGGCTCCAAGGCTGCGGTTGTGCATCAGGATGTATGGCGCTGTCTTCGTCGCCAAGGTGGCGTACATGCCAGCATCACCAAGGCCACCACTTACGTCATTGATCACAGCAGCGCCGGCATCAAGGCATTTATGCGCGACTATGGCGTGCCGAGTATCAACGCTGACTGGGACCCCTTGGCCAACAAGAGCGGTGACGACCGGAAGAACCCGATGAAGTTCTTCATCACTATCGACTTCAGCTGCCCCTGGCCGGGTGGATTCGCCACCAACGTCAACTAAGTCTGCGCCTTGTTCAATCAGCATGAGTGCATGAGCAATCGCCTGCTCAGGGGAGAAAAACTTGCCGCCATCGCTGAAAGAATCCGGAGTGACATTGACTATGCCCATCACTAACGTTCGGTCAAGTAGGGCAAGAGGTGCGGGCAGACCGGCCGGGTGGCGCATGGCTACTTTGCCTAACTAGATCGTGCCGCGGATGAGTGCCATCGCTTCAGCACGAATGCTGCCGTCAGTGAAGGCCCCCCGGACAGCGCTGGTGAGCGTTGTTGCTCCAGGTTTGCGAACGCCACGCATCGACATACACAGATGCTCACACTCAACAACAACGATGACACCGCGTGGTTCAAGCACACGCATCAGGGAATCAGCAATCTGAGAAGTCAAGCGCTCCTGCACTTGGGGGCGCTTAGCGAAGACATCCACAAGGCGAGCCAACTTTGAAAGTCCGGTGATGCGGCCGTCCTCGCCCGGTAGGTACCCGACGTGTGCCACTCCGTGAAAGGGAACCAGATGATGTTCACAGGTTGAGTACAACTCAATGTCCTTGACCAGGACCAATTCATCATGTCCAAGATCAAAGGTTGTTGCGAGAACATCTTCTGGGCTTTGGTGCAATCCAATGAACATCTCCGCGAAGGCACGGGCTACTCGAGCAGGTGTATCAATGAGCCCATCGCGATTTGGGTCTTCGCCTACGGCAATGAGGAGTTCGCGTACTGCACTTTCAGCACGATCAAAGTCAAACTCTGGCACTTCACGAAACGACTCAGCAATGTCATGTACGGGGCTGATTGACCAGGCACGTTCGTGTTGCTCTGCGAGATGTTCTGACATCAGGCTGGCTCAACTTCAGATTCGCTCGGGACATGAGAAGCATGTGAACCATTTGTAGAAGCTGAACCATTCGACGCACTTGTCGCAGCAGGTTTGGCTGGGACAGGAATGGGGCCGGCGGCTGGCAATCGTTGCGCGGACCCGGTCCACTTAGGACGCTCAGCCCGCTTGCGCACGTGCGTAAAGATTTCGGCGACCTGTTCCTTGTCCAAAGTCTCCTTTTCCAACAACTGCAAAACCAACTGATCAAGAACATCGCGGTTTTCTACCAAGATCTCATATGCCTCAGTGTGCGCCTGGCTAATAAAGCCATTCACTTCTTCATCAATGACTGCAGCGACAGCTTCCGAGTAGTCACGCTGATGGCCCATATCGCGGCCAAGGAAAACTTCGCCAGATTCTTGACCGAACTTAATGGCGCCCAGTCGCTCAGTCATGCCGTATTGGGTCACCATCGCACGAGCAACTGTGGTGGCCTTCTCAATGTCATTAGCCGCACCGGTGGTGGGGTCGTGGAAGACCAACTCTTCGGCAGCTCGCCCGCCAAGCATGTAGGCCAACTGATCCAACATCTCGTTTCGAGTAGTGGAGTACTTTTCCTGATCCGGCAAAACCATGGTGTAACCCAGGGCCCGCCCGCGCGGAAGGATTGTCACCTTGTGCACGGGATCGGTATTTTGCAAAGCTGCAGCAACCAAAGCATGACCGCCTTCGTGATAAGCCGTGATCGACTTTTCATGATCGCTCATCACCCGAGAATGCTTTTGCGGTCCAGCAATGACTCGGTCAATCGCTTCATCCATGGCGAAGCGATCAATGCGAGTGTGGTGATGGCGGGCTGTTAATAAAGCAGCTTCATTGAGCACATTGGCAAGGTCGGCACCGGTGAATCCTGGCGTTCGACGAGCTACTGAAATCAGATCAATGTCTTCGTCGATGGGCTTGCCCTTGGCGTGAACCTTGAGGATGTTTTCACGACCCTGAAGATCGGGACGGTCAACGGCGATTTGTCGGTCGAAGCGACCCGGCCGCAAGAGTGCAGGATCCAAAATGTCAGGTCGGTTGGTGGCCGCGATCAAGATCACGGTTCCCTTATCATCGAATCCGTCCATCTCTACCAGCATCTGGTTCAGGGTTTGCTCACGCTCATCGTGGCCACCGCCAAGTCCAGCACCACGGTGCCGACCAACGGCATCTATTTCATCAATAAAGATAATGGCTGGCGCGTTCTCTTTGGCTTGTTCAAAAAGGTCGCGCACCCGCGAAGCACCCACACCAACGAACATCTCCACGAAGTCTGATCCAGAAATTGTGTAAAACGGAACGCCAGCCTCGCCAGCTACAGCTCGAGCTAACAGCGTCTTACCTGTTCCGGGCGGGCCATAGAGCAAAACACCCTTCGGGATCTTTGCGCCCACGGCTTGGTAACGCTGCGGATCAGTAAGGAAGTCTCTTATTTCCTCAAGCTCTTCTATGGCTTCGTCAACACCGGCAACGTCTGCAAAAGTGGTCTGGGGCGTGTCCTTAGTCAACATCTTGGCCTTCGACTTACCAAAGTTCATGACCTTGGAGCCGCCACCTTGAACTTGGTTCATAAAGAAGAAGAGCAAGAACACAATGATTGCGATGGGTAACAAGGAAGCTAGCAAGGAAACCAGAAGGTTGTCCTTGGGAACCTTGACGTTGTAACCCCCCGAAAGCGATCCGGAGTCAGCTTGCTTTTGCAATAGCTGTTGAAGCTGTACGCCCTGATCTGTGACGTACTCGGACTGCTGCTTGCCACCAGCCTTGAGGACAATTTCAATGCGTTGTTCGCGATCAACCAGAGTTGCCGACTTAACCTCACCCTTTTGAATCGATGCAACGATTTGTGAGGTGTCAACCTTCTTGGGGGCCGATGCTGACGAGACGAACTGGCCAGCCAACAGGGCAACAATGATCGCCAGACCAATCCAAACGATTGGTCCGCGGAAAATTCGCTTGATATCCATAGGTCTAAGGCCGAGGCCCCATCCCCCCTTGCTTGTGAGGAAGCAGATCTAGTCCCCTCAGGCTACCGCTACCTAGGGAGTTGTGCGCAGGACGCCAACGTAGGGCAGGGATCGGAAGCGCTCCGCGTAGTCCAGCCCATAGCCAACGACGAATTCGTCGGGAATGTCAAAGCCCACGTACTTGACCGGGACCTGAACGCGGGCTGCCTCAGGTTTGCGCAACATCGTGCACACTTCCACTGATGCAGCACCGCGAGAATTCAAATTTCTAAGCAACCACGAAAGGGTAAGGCCCGAATCAATAATGTCTTCCACTACAAGCACATGGCGCCCATTGATATCTATGTCGAGGTCTTTCAAAATTCGAACAACTCCCGAAGACTTTGTTCCAACGCCATAGGAGGAGACAGCCATCCAGTCAACCGAAGGATCTGAATTCATCGCCCGAGAGAGGTCGGCCATCACCATGACTGCACCCTTGAGCACGCCGACAAGCAGTACATCACGACCTTGATAGTCCGCGTCAATCTGCGAAGCAAGCTCAGCTATGCGGGTCGAGATCTGTTCGGCAGTGACCAGAACCTGTTCAATCTCAACAGGAAGTTCACCTGGTCTCACTTTTTCTCCCAACTGACAACGCGAACTCCCACTCTATTGCGGAGCAGGAGCTAAATAGAGCCGATCGCCTGCGCGCCAACCCACCATGTTTCCGGGCAAACTTGTTGGCCCTTGGCCATGCCAATGCATAACAAATTGGTCCAGTGCCTCAATGTGTTTAGCGCTTACCGAACCACCTGGACAACCCGCACTCAACGCCGCACGACGAATGACTCGATGGCGAACTGCAGGCTCTAGCCCGCCAAGAATGGAAACCACCAGCCCACCTTCGGGATGCAGAGCTGACTGAATCGCCCAGGTAGCCCACGCGTCCAACGCGTCGGCATCTTCGCGGAGCTGAACTGCGCTGCGAGCTAGTGCGGCGGCAATCCCCGGGCCTAAAACATCTTCCATCATGGGCAATACCTCAGAGCGAACGCGTGCCCTCAGGAAATTCGGATCCGTGTTGTGCGGGTCTTCCCACGGTTGCAATCCAGCAGCCATACATGCTTCTCGAACACTGCTGCGAGTTAACTCAAGCAAGGGCCGAAGGTAGATACCTTGGCGCTGAGCCATCCCGGAAAGTGATCGGGCACCAGAACCGCGAGCAAGACCTAAGAGCACCGTCTCGGCTTGGTCGTCACGGGTATGGCCTAAGGCAATCGCCGTTGCCCCAAGCCGTTGTGCAGCCTGACTCAATCCCTCATACCGAGCAGCGCGGGCTGCAGCCTCGGGGCCACCTTCGGTGCCCACCTCTACTCGGACAACTTCAACCGGTCCAAGTCCCATGGCCCGCATTGCAACCGCGACTTCTTCAGCGCGCTGGTCAGAACCAGGTTGCAGACCATGATCAACCGTGACGCCACCTGCCCGCAGCCCAGCTCGTGGTGCAACAAATGCAAGCGCAGACGCCAGTGCCAATGAGTCTGCGCCACCAGAACAAGCCACCAGAACAAGTTCACCAGCGCCCAATGGTTCGAGTGCATCTCGAACTGCATTACGCACCTGCGCGGTGGCTGCCGGTGGGCCGCTCATCGAAGTACTCCATGAACGCGTTGAACCCACAAATGTGGTTGTTCAATTTCGCTGCGCAACGGCAAGGTCTCAGGGCTAGTCCAGACTTGATTGAATCCGCTCAAGCCCACCTGGTCGATGACAGCTCTGACGAATATGGCGCCATCTCGGTACTGCGCCAACTTTTGGTCCAGACCAAAAATGCGCCGCAAGATTTGATCTAGGGCACCAACACCACTGCGGCGCTTTTCAAAGGTGGCCCGAACGCCTGCAATATCTGAAATGACATCATCGCCCACCTCATCCATCGCCCAATCGGCATGACCTTCCAGCAACGTCATCAGCGCCACCAATCGGTCCAGGATTTCGCGCTGCGCGGGAGTTTGGACCGAGTCAAGTAATGAACGTCCAGATTCCCCACGCACCGATGCGCCTGCTGATGAGATCACTGAGCCAAACCGCTCTTTGAGATTGCTGGTATCAAGGTCGGCAGCATCAAAGAATTCTTTTAAGTCGCTTTGAATGAGATCTTTAATCCACGGAACAGTTGCTAATTGAACGCGATGGGTTTGCTCATGGAGGCAAACCCACAACCGAAACGATTTCGGGTCGATCCCAAGATTGCGTTCGGCTGTAACTACGTTCGGCGCGATCAATAAAAGGCGCGGGGCCGTATCGGCTGGCGTAAAGAGTTCGTGCTGACCCAAGACCTTGGTGCCCACATATGCCAACAAGGCTCCAACTTGGAACGCTGTCGCGCGCGAGCCCACAGCACCGATAATGGTTGAAGTGGAAGCTTCTTCACTTCGCTGATCGCGGATTGAATCCATCAACGGTGTCAACGCTGAACGAAATCCTTCAACATTGGCTGCCGCCCATTTGCGGCGATCAACTACCGATACTTTTGCCAGCGGCCCGATGGGCTCCATCTGGGTGATGTCACCAATGTGCTTTTCAGCTTCCTTAGCTGCGGCATACAACGAAGCAACCAGCTCAAAGGCCTCATCACTAAGGATGGGCGGTCCATTGGGCAACAACTGCTGGGCAGTGCTGGTTGCTAGGTCCCAATCAACCATTGATTCCTTCACTGGCTCAACCTAACGCTACTGACAACCGCAGGATGCAAGGGTTGCTACGAATCGGTCAATGGCCTCTCGTGCCTGCAATGTGCCACCGGTGGAGAGTTGATCAGCCAAAATCACGAAGACCAGCAGGTGTCCCTGCTTGTCAACAACGGTCCCAGCCAAGGAGGAAACCCCGGTAAGCGTGCCGGTCTTTCCGCGCGCAACCCCACCAGCAACCTTGGTGCCTGAGGTATCAAATCGATCCGCCAGCGTCCCGGTTAAGCCCGCAATCGGCAGTCCCGATAGCAAACTGCGCAACCCACGATCTCGGGACCTACTGGCGGTGTAGATCACTTGAGCAATAGTTAACGGAGTAGCTAGGTCATCGCGAGATAAGCCACTGCCATCAAAGAAGGCAGCTCCTTCCTGGGACACGTTGAAGTTGTCCAAAACCCTGCGAGTGGCCTTAACGCCTCCTTCAAACGATCCGCCATTGCCGGTTCGCAAGCCGGCTAAATGCGCCAAGGCTTCAGCGATGTCATCGTTAGAAGTGGTCAACATCGTCTCGACCATGTTGGTAATTGCAGGTGAGCGCACCCCTGCTAACTGTTGAGCGCCTTCGGCAGCAACACCGCGTTTGATCGGTCCGACAACAGTGATCCCCTGCAAAGCCAAAGCTTGCGCAAATTGTTTGCCGGCCTGTGCCGATGGGTCGCTGGTCCTGGCATTGGTTGCTGGGTTGGGTCTTCCACCATCGGTTTGTAAAGCAGTCACTGGAGCGATCACGCCTGATGCGACGTATGCGGCCGGCCACGATGGTTGTGTCGTGGGTCCAGTGAAAGCCGAATCATCAAAGGTCAAAGCCACGCGGGTCTTATTGCGCTGTTTGAGTTGGGCGGCTGTCAGCGCTGCAAGTTCGTTCAGGGAATTACCTGTTGAATTCTTGACCCGCTTACGCGTCAAGGTGGGATCTCCGCCACCAACCAGCGTGATCGACGATCCGTTATCTACGACCTTGGTTTCAATGGTTGTATCCGACCCAAGGGTGGCCAAAGCGGTCAGGGCAGTAACGAGCTTCTGTGTGGAGGCAGGATCTTGGGCTCGATCGGGACGGCGTGCATACAACTGTGCTCCTTCGGCGCCGTCGAGTACCACCACAGCAACATCTTTGCCAAGAGCCGGAGCGCTAACGACCGGCCCAAGCGCCTTGATCAATCCATTTTTCGTTGGGGTTGGGGAATTCAAAGCGTTAGTTGGATCCAAGACATTAACTACTTGCCCACCTTGAGGTAACGCGTACGTTGCTTGCGGAGCCGGAGCAGCTTGGGAAGGCAGCGCACGATGAACCGGGCCATTAATAATTCCCGCAAAGTCAAGCGATACAACGATGACCGTTACTGCAACAAGTCCACCAAGAATCAGGGCTCGTGAGTTAGGCACTGCGGCTCCTGCACTGAGGGATACGAACCAACTACGGACGAACAGCTCCATACAGCGATCCGCGAGCGATCGTAGAAATGCGCACGTTGGCTCCGGTGTATGGGGCTTCAATCATCTGCCCGCCACCAATGTAGAGACCAACATGGTGAATTGATCGATATTCGGTTAAGTCAGTTGCAAAAAAGACCAGATCACCTGGGCGAAGTTGGCCAAGGGGAATCTTCTTGCCTTGTGCATACTGAGCAACAGACCAGTGCGGAAGACCCACTCCACCAGCTCGCCAGGACATCATGGTCAAACCGGAACAATCGAAAGTGTCCGGACCAGCTGCCGCCCACACATAGGGCTTGCCGATCTGGGCCCGTGCGTAAGCGATGGCTTTCCTGGCACCAACGGCATTTCCTTGCTGTGATCCAGCCGGAACATTGGCCGGCATTCCCAACAAAATTCCGCGAGGGATTCCTAAGTCGCCGCCATCGCCGGCCCCTGATTGTCCGGCAGCCGCAGCAGCCGCGGCGGCGGCAAGTCCAGCCGCTCGCTGGGCCGCAAGGCGATCACTCTTAGATGTCAGGGCTGCCACTTGCACAGTTAATTGGCGCTGTTGGGTAGCCAAAGCGGTGGCTTGACTTTGTTGTTCATCAAGAAGCGTTTGAGCTTTGTCTCGGGACGCCTGGACTTGAGCGGTGGCAGTTTGTTGCTCGGTCAAGGCTTGGGTGGCTTGAGTTTGAAGCACCTGCGCAGTTGCTCGAGCAGCACTTACTCGGCGAAGAGCACTTGCCTGACGCGCGCTCAACAAATTCATGGTTGATGCTTGATCAAATAAGTCCTGCGGACCATTGGCACCAAGCATCGTGCTCAATCGAACAATGTCGCCGCCACTTCGATAAGCAGCTGAGGCAAACTGGCTCAATGCGGTTTGAGTTTGAACTAGTTCTAGTTGAGCGGCAGTTGCTGAAGCATTTGCTGCATCAGCTTTTTGTTTAGCTTGTTGTTCTTGAAACAACGCTGCGTTGTACAACTCTGAAGCTTGGGCAAGGTTGGCGCCGAGGGCTACTAGCTTTGCTGAGGATGCAGCTACTTGACCTTGCAGTGCCGCAACTTGCGCCCGGCCCGCTCGAGCTCGTGCCTGTGCATCCTGAACGGCTTTCTTGCTCGGAATCGTTTTGTCAGTTGAGAAACCAGATGCACCCAATGCGGTGCCACTTAAGGTGGTGGGGATCATCAGCACAGCAGCAACCGCTATTGCGGCAAGCGCTTTGCTGCGGCTTCGCACAGATCCTCCAAGCCGACAAGGGAAGTGCGCCTAAGCGCTACGGCTGTGCCTAGATTACCGCTGAAGGCGCAAAATGCCACCCCTGAACCACAGGTGCACCACCTGTAACTGCCCCGATTTTGGGCGAGTTAGGCGATCGGACCCTTGGCGGCGCTAGTCGCAGTGCTCGTCCCGGCCATATTCGTGGCAACCACGGTGACCTTGAGGTACTGACCACGATCAGCGGTGACCAACTTGTAGGTGGACTTGGTGGCAAGGGAAATTGGCGTGTACGTCCCGCCACTTGTTGCCGACCTGGACCACACATAGGTGTAACTGATCGTGCTGGATCCAGTTGTACAAGAGGTAGATGCAGTCAAGGTGGAGTTCACGGAGGCTGTTCCCGAAATCGTGGCGCATGCAACTGGAGCAATACCGGTAACAACCGAAGTGGCTGCACTTGTGGCCGATGATGATCCACCCGTGTTTGTCAACGTGGCCTTAACCTTCAGGTAACGACCAATATCAGATGAGGTCAAGACGTAAGTTGACTTTGTAGCACCACTGATGTTGCTGTAGCTGCCACCAACTGTTGTGGCACGGCTCCACTGATAGGTGGTACTCGAAGCAGCTCCACCGGTTGAACCAGAGGTGTCGGCCGTCAAGGTTGACTTATCGACCGTGGTCCCAGTAATACTGACCGCCGCCACCGGAGCTGGCACCGGTGCAGGCGCGCCAACTGAAGTGTTTGTTGTCGCTGTGAGCGCACTGTTGTAGGTGGCTGTGGTGTTGGAGTTAAATTTCGGACCGTACATGCCGTTGGCTGAGGAGGTGTACTTGTACGAATTCAGCGACGAGATGCTGCCCCGGTCCGTGGCGAAGTTACTCATCCATGGCCCGCCCGATGCACCACCGGTAAGCGTGCAGGTACTTAGGCCCCATGTGGAGCTGTTGTTCAGGGTGTCTGCAGCGATGCCACCAGAGCAATAGATCAAATCTGATCCCGAATACGGTGAAGCTTGCGGGTAACCGAAGGCAAACGCCTGATTGCCGTTAGCGGTGAATCCACCGACATCAAGTGGGAATGAACCCACAGTTGCATCTAATTGAGTGGAGTTCTTGCCGCCAGTTCCCATGATGGCAAAACCCCAGTCATAGTTGGTGGCCTGAGTGGTGAAGCCTGTCTGACTGGTAAAGCCGTAGTTGGCAACTAACGCTGATGCCGTCCAGCAGCCATAGGTTGTCGAAGCGCACGTTTGGGTGGGATTGGACTTGTAGTCCGGGTAGAACAAGAAGTTCGTCACGAACGCCCGCGAAGCATTGTCATAGACACAGTGACCAGCCGTGAGCACGATGGAGCGCGTGGCGTCCGAGTCGGTCAGAACCGACCCAGAGCAGACATACAACGATGCACCAATATTGAAAAAGACTTTGCCGGTAGCAGACAGAGCCAAACCACCGTCGCTCCAGGTTTGTCCTGTTGAGGCGCCGCTGTAGGTGGCAGGGGTAATAGAAGCAGTTCCTACCTTGGCACTGGGTTGCGCAGTTTCAATCCGCTTGGCCACCTTGCTGCCAGGGGAGAAGGTGTAGTCCAAGGACTTAGCGGCGTGCAGTCGCGAAGCGCTCCAATAGGAGACGATCCGATCGTGTTCGCTTTGACCCTTGGCACTTGCCGAGGAAATCGGTGCGAGAGCCACCAAAATCGTGGCTGAGGCAATAAGGGCTACCTGAAATTTGCTGAACCGGTTTGATCTGCGCATTTTCATAAGGTATGCCAATTTCTCCCGGAATGCCACAGGCAGGGTCCCCATTTGGGCTAACCGCGCCTAGGCCAGACTTAGCAAATCCCATCACAAAGGAGACATTAGGCGTTTATGGAATTTGACGTATTTATTGAAATCCCTAAGGGGACGCGCAACAAGTACGAACTGGACCACGAAACTGGGCGCATTCGCCTTGACCGGACCTTGTTCACCGCCACGATGTACCCCGAAGACTACGGATTCATCGAGAACACCCTCGGTGAAGACGGGGATCCACTTGATGCGCTGGTACTGCTTGACGAACCAACCTTTCCCGGGTGTCTGATTTTGTGTCGTGCAGTGGGAATGTTTCGCATGAGCGATGAAAAGGGCGGCGACGACAAGGTTCTATGCGTTCCCGCTCATGACCCCCGAAAAAACCGATTCCAAGAGCTCGATGATGTAGAACATTTTGAATTGCTGGAAATTCAACACTTCTTTGAGACCTACAAAGATCTTGAGCCTGGTAAATCTGTTGAAGGCGCGACGTGGGTTGGACGGGCCGAAGCCGAAGCCGAAATCAACCGCTCATACGAGCGCTTCAAGAACGCCTCGCACTAGTTAACGACCAACGGTTAAGGCCCCCTCACATATGCGGGGCCTTAACCATTTGGGGCCGCCTCCGAGAATCGAACTCGGGACCTACGCATTACGAGTGCGTCGCTCTAGCCGACTGAGCTAAGGCGGCAACCATCAGTTGCCTGATGAACGACCGAGCATACCCGCGCACATCACGCGCAGAACAGGCCGTCCTGAGGAGCAGTTCCCTTTGTCAGATACAGGTCCACTGCCTGATCAACGCAACTACTGCCCTGCCGATAACCGGTATGCCCATCGCCATCGCGGGCCACGAAGACTCCATTTTGAAGTTGTGCCGCAAGTGATTGGGCCCACTCAAAGGGTGTGGCGGGGTCACGCGTGGTGCCGACCACCACAATCGGACCGGAGCCAGTTGCAGTAATTTTCCCTGCTTGCAAGGTGGCCTTCACCGGCCACGATTGACAGGGCGTATCACCCCACGCGATAAAGGACCCAAAGGTTGACGAATTATTTTCCGTCAATTTTGTAGCAAGTGCTTGGGTTGCATCAATGCCCTTGGTGTCCGCGCGGTCCATGCAACTAATGGCATAGAAAGCATCCAAGCTGTTGTCCGCATAAGTTCCATCAGGATTGCGATTGGAATAGTAATCAGAAAGCGCGAGCAGCCCAGCGCCGTTGCCTTGCAGTCCCTGCGAAAGTGCCGATCGTAAAACTGGCCATGACGACTTGGAGTACAGCGAAGCGGCCACCCCAAGGATGCCAAGGGCTTGCGTGAGTTTTCGATTGCCAACGGTTTCGGGCGTAGCGTCAAGTTGCTTGAAGAATAAGTTCAATCTCTTCTGGGCCCGTTCGGTACTGCGACCCAGTGCGCAACTTGCTCGGGTCACACAATCCTTCAAGAAGGCCTGCAGGGCGCGTTCGAATCCGGTGGCTTGGCCGGCGGCAAATCCATCCGCATCTAAATTTGGATCAATGGCGCCGTCGAGAACCATACGTCCGACTTTTGTGGGAAATCGTTGGGCAAATTCCGCGCCAAGGAAGGTCCCGTAGGACTTGCCGACATAGTTCAGCTTCTTCTCACCCAAAGCAGCGCGCAAAATGTTGAGGTCTTGAGCTGATTCTCGGGTTCCTAGAAATCCCAGCAAGCCCGGTGCTGAGTAATCGCAGGATTTGGCAAACTCTCGACCAAGTAAGAAGGCCTGCGTTGCTTGCGCATCTGTTTCGGGGGAACCATCCGAGGAATAGAAGCGATCAGTTTGTTCGGCCGTTAAGCACTTCACCGGTGAACTACGTGAAACTCCACGAGGATCAAAACCCACAACGTCATAGATCAAGGTCACTGTTGGTCCCAGGATTTTTCCGCTTGACTTGACGTAGTCATAGCCCGATCCGCCTGGACCACCAGGGTTAACCACGATCGATCCTTTACGCAGTTTCGGATCTCGCGCGGGGCGACGAATGAGCGCCAGTTGAAGATTCCCACTTTGTGGATTGTTGTAATCAATAGGGACCAAAAGCTGTGCGCACTCAGCGACCTTTTCGCACGCAGTCCAATTCAATTTTTGACTGATGTATTGATCTAACGCTGTGCTCGCTGGAGTGGGTGTAGGAGTTGTTGGTGTCAGCGTTGGCAGGCTCACCGTTGGCGTTGGAGTTTGAATTGGCTCCTGGGCAGTGCGCGAGCATCCGGACACCAATCCACTAACGGCCAGGACTAGGACCACGAGTGGAATCAAACGCTTCACTCAAAGACCATAACCGGCAGCGCAAGCAAACTCAGCGAACCGCGACCGGATCTTTCAAGGTGGCGAACAGTGCCTCTAGCACCATCTTGGGCACAGCATTGCCCGAGAGGACTTCACGAGTTCTCAGAACTTCTTCTAGGCGGCGCATCGTCACCTCTGGGGTGGAACTCGCGGCAGCCTCACGCAACTGATCCTCAAACTCCGAGTTGATCAGCCCAACATCTGCACCCCACTGCACCATCAAGACATCACGATAAAAGGCCAACAGGTCCAGCAACGCCAGATCCACCGCATCGGAGCGCACTCGACGGGCACGTTTCTTCTGGGTCTTTTCAAGATCACTCAGGGCCTTGGACGCACCGCGGACCTCAATCCCACGTGCACCTACGCCGTAAACCTGGCGCACATCCTCGCGCTCGGCAGAATCGCGGCCCTTGGTCGCACCCTTCATATGTTCTTCAGCACCCTCAACAAAATTGGCAGCAGCGCTAATGCACGCATCCAAGGTCACCAACGAACTCGGCAGATTCATCACTGCCAGATGGCGCGCACGCATATCTTCGTCGCGAATGTAGCGACGGGCCTGGCCGATATGGCCTTGAGAGAGACGCGCAGCGGTAGCAGCCAGCGTTGGATCTGCATCGTATTTTGTAATCAGTACGTCAGTTACTTCTTGCACGGTTGGCGTTCGCAAGGAAACCACTCGGCAGCGCGATTTGATGGTGGGGATTACATCTTGAAGGGACGGAGCACACAAGATCCAGACCGTATGAGGAGCCGGTTCTTCGATGGCCTTGAGTAAGACATTGGCCGGCTTCCAATCCATTTGTTGAGATTCCAACCGGTCAGCATCTTCAAGAATGAATACTCGCCAACGACCACGAAGCGGCGCCCCAGAAGCTTGGGCAACAATTTCGCGGACGTCTTCAACGCCATAGTGCACGCCAATGGGTTCTGTAATGACTACGTCAGGATGTGTGTGATTGACAACATCAAGACAGTCCTGGCAGGTTCCGCACCCACCGTTTTTGCACTGAAGCGCTTGAGCAAAGGCGCGCGCCGCAACAGATCGACCTGATCCTGGTGGTCCAACAAAAAGCCACGCATGGGTCATAGCCGGACCGGCTTGGCCATCAAGGACTAATTCAGCATCCCAGACCGCAACGGCAAGTTCGTGAGCGGCCATTGGCTGACCAACCAACGCATCGAAGACGCTCATGGTCGGTCCTGCAGTACGTGCAGGACACGCGTAGAAATGTCGGCCTCAATAGCATCTGAGCTTTGGGTTGCATCAACAACGAGATACCGCGATGGTTCGCGACCTGCTAGGTCAAGGAATCCTTGACGTACTCGATCATGAAACCCTAGAGAAAGCGCTTCTAGACGATCGGCGCCTTCAAAACGTGACAACCCAATCCGCGGATCAATATCGAGAACTATGGTCAGGTCGGGTACCAACGATTGGGTTGCCCATGAGGACAGGAGAGCAACGTCATCGACCTTGAGTTGCCTGCCAGCACCTTGGTAAGCAAGAGATGAATCCACGTAACGATCACTTAGGACCACTGAACCAGCCGACAATGCTGGAGTGATGACAGCGTGCACATGCTCGGCACGGTCGGCCGCATAGAGCAGTGCTTCGGTACGTGGCGAGAGATCACCCGTGGCTGGATCAAGTAATACGTTGCGAATCAACTGGCCCACGGCCGTTCCACCGGGTTCTCGTGTGGTGACAACAGTGAATTCTTGAGCCGACAAGAAGTGCGCCAGCCGGGCGATTTGAGTCGATTTTCCCGACCCTTCACCGCCTTCGAACACGATAAAGGCGCCGGTGGGAGGCAACGAGGAGCTCACAAGTTAGACCCTAGTGGCGAGCGGTGACGGTAGGTGAGTCAGTTAGCTCTTTTTGGCTGCACCCTTTTTGGCTGCGCGCTTTTTGACAGTACGCGCTGTGGTGGGCTTGGGTGCCTTGGGTAATTTCCGGGTCGTCTTTTTTGCCGCGGTCTTTTTAGGAGCCGGACCCGCTGCGCGTTTGGCCGCCAACAGGTCAAAGGCACGGTCCACTGAAAGGGTCATCGGGTCAGCCGAACTGGGAACTGTCGCATTTGTTTCGCCATCGGT
>CAIXNN010000039.1 GCA_903920865.1 uncultured Actinomycetes bacterium | reverse complement strand
TACGGGGTGCCGTTGGTCAAACCGGTGACATCACAGGTCAACGGTGGCGTCAGTGAAACAGGTGCACAGGTCTTGCCCTCAGGTGAAGAGGTGACTTCATAACTAAGGATTGCCGAACCACCATCGCCGGGTGCAGTCCAAGAAACTGTTGCCTTGGTGTCACCAGCCACTGCGGTCGGCTTTGCTGGAGTGGCTGGCTTACTCAGGCCTGCCACTGAAATCGAGACTGGCGTACCAAAGGTGATGTATTTGCTTGGGTCATCGTTGTAGAACGAACCAGCCCCTGCGCCAGAGGCCGGGATTCCACCAGGACCAGCGGTTCCAGCACATCCGGCCGAGTTAAAGCAGGCACCATTGCTGTCGATGTTGATCAGTTCATCAAAGTTGTCATATAAACCAGTCGAGGTGCCCAATGAGTTCAGGGCCAACGCCTTGAGCTTAATTTCGTAATCACCAGGAGTGGTCGGCGCCTTCAAAGCAACTCCGGCGGAGACCGAACCATCTGCCTGAGTAAAGGTTGTGGCACCAATACCGGTGGTGGTGGCAACCGCAGTGGTGGTCGCCAAGGTCGCATTAGAGGTTGCGTTCGTGGCCTCAAGGGTAGGCAGCGCCGTGGCAACGTATCCCTCAGAAGTCAGATAAGGATTTCCCGCGCCGGCACCGGTGGGGTTTGTGTAAGCCATCACCAAACGGTTAGCTGAGGCCACGTTGCCAAACACAGCAAAGGAAACGCCCGTCACTCCAGCAGTGGTTGCCGCTGTCGTGATCGCGGTCTTAATGGTGTTTCCACTGGCATCGAATGCAATCGCCGCTGTCGTGAAAGACGTTCCATTGACCTTCAGACCCAACGTGTACGTGCCAGAGGTCGTCGGTGCCAAAGTGAGGTTATTTAAACTGGTACCTGAACTGTTGCCCGCCGTGGACGAGACAACCCAACCAGGGTTGACCACTGAGTACGCACAGTTCGGAGCATACGATTGCGCGCCCGGTGAAGCAGGAATAGCGCCAGTGTTTTGTGGACCACGCAAGACGTACGTGGTGCCATCCAAGCTGATGACCGCATCCAGCTCTTCGGCATTAGCACCGATCGCGGCGGCAGGACCATTACAAAGGGTCAAGTTCGATGAGGTGACCTGAACTTCAATAGCGGCATTAGCCAACGGGCTGGCAGGCGAGACCGTCATTGCCACATTACGACCGGTCCCCAAATCCTGCGCACCAGACAGGGAGTTGTTATTGACCTGGCCAAAAAGATGAAAAGTCTCACTCGACGCCTGCGCAACGCCGCCACCTAAACCGGTGAGCAAAACCACCGGGGCGGAAAGCAGGAAGGCCAGCGAAGCTGCTGCCCCTTTGCGACTCTTGATCGCGAACTTCATCTCGTCTGTCCCTTCTAGCCCAACATGTCCACACACGTCAGGATTGGTACCCCTACTGTACGTCGTGCCAATGGTCCTTGGTGATAACAATCTGGCAACAGACAGGCCCTGTGACCGCCAAGAACGCCGTGAAGGTCGGCTTCCCCCTCAGGAAACCGACCCTCACAGACAATCGAGTTAGAAGCTCACGCGGCGCGGAGCGGCCCGCGTCGCACGAACAGTGAAGATCAGTCCGACTTGGAACAGAGCCAAACCAATAAGAGCAATCATCGCGGTCTCTTTGGGACCAGTCTTGGGCAGTGCCGAAGTCTTAGGTGCCGCAGTAGTCGTCGTCTTTGCATTGCTCGTGGTGGTTTCGGTCTTCGTCGTGGTCTTCGTCGTAGAAGCAGCGGCTCCCACGTACTTGATCTTGTACATCTCGCCAGTGGTTTCCTTGGCGTTAGTGATGTTGGTGGCACCGAAGTAACAAGGCTTCGTTGGCCCACAGGACTCAACCGGGGCTTTTGAGTTTTGCAACGATCCCACGATGACGGTCAACTTGCCGGTGGCTACACCTTGTGCATTTGCCTGAAGCAGGCGCGAAGCGCCAATCTTGCTTGCACCACAGTCACCAGGACCTGTCACCGGACGGCCCACTGCACACTGTCCAATAGCAACAGGTGCGTTCGGCGAGAATCCCTCAGTGGTGACCGTGACAATGTCACCGTTCTTATAAGGACCAGCTGGAGCAAAGGTCAAGCGGTACTTGCCATCCGTTGGGTCAGCTGCATGTGCAGCACTCGAGGAGGCAGCGCCCATGAGTAGCAAGCCACCCAATGCGACAACTGTTGCCATGGACAAGGCCGCGAACTTCTTGACCGTTGTTGAGGTCTTCATGGTCTTACTACTCCTCAGTGAGGCTTTAACTACATGAGCAGTTAAAACGGTTACGGATACAGCCGGACAAAATGGTCAGCCCTGACTGCGGACAACACAGCAATCAGACACCTGTCAGGGGCATTTGCGCAAGAACTTTGCCAAAATCGGCCCAAACGGTTACCAGAGAGTTACCGCCTCGGCAACCAGAATTGCCATTGATGGGCGCAAGGCCCCTCGGGGGCTAGTACTGGCGCCTATTCAAGGATTTCCAGGCATGCGGGTTAAGAGGAGCTAACGGCCTACAGATTTGCCCCTGGTTTTGCCACGCCCAGCCAAGCAATAACGATGACCAGGGTCCAGATCACGTAAACAAAGGGGGTTGCTCGGGCCATTGACCCACCAATGGCCTTTTCGGCTGCCGCACTTGAGCCATCGATAATCAGGGATTTGAATCCTCCGCCGAAAGGCTTGAGGTTCAAGCGGATCAAAACCCCACACAAAACAGTGCCGCCGTAGAGGAAAATTTTCAAGCCGAGCCATTTCGGATTGGTTTGCACACCAAACGGTTCAGTCACGATCATCGTGTAAAGGCCAGCGGCAAAAGTTCCAACAATGACCACAATGCGGACCACGTAATCAAGTTTGAGACTCAGCGCCTTAATCGGCTTGTCTCCGGCCACGTTGTGTTCGATCAGCACAAGCGCGACCCACAATGCCGTGAAGGCAACCACTGGAATTGCGAAGAGTTTGAACTTTTCGCCATAGGGGTCGGCGACAATCAATAAGGTCCCCGAAGCAAGGAACAGTGGCATACACAGTCTCGGACCCATGTCACAAAATGCCATGATCTTTAGCGCAATGCGACGAGCATCCACACTGAGTTCAGACCTGACCACCTGCCGGCTGGAGTAGTAGGTACCAAGATCTCCACCTAGCCAAAAAGTCAGCAGCAACAAGTGCGCGACCAGCAGGAATCCAAAAAGTATGTTCGGTGGTTGTCCCATAATTGGTGAGAATACCTTTCCAGTGAATCGAAGTTAGTCAGAACCTTGTTCGCGTCGGGGTTCAACCGGCACCCCATTGGCGCGACGAGCATCATCGGCCTCATCTTCGGATGAGGCAGCTTGATCAATGCGATCATTGATTCGGCGCAGTGGCGACTTGCGGGGTGACTTGCTCGGCGGGGCTGCGCTGGCTTGCGGCGGGCTGGGTGCGGTTCGAGCCTTCCCGCCGATTTCACCCCTGGTCTTGCGCAACACCACGACACTGACCAATCCCGAAATAAGGACGGCGATGAGGGCGCAGGCAAAAAGATTGCGCACACCGACGAGAAATAGCACTGCAGCCACGATCAGAAATAACGCCAAACGCAACGTCGTGTAGCGCAGCAGTGCCACGGTGCTCAGGCTCCAATGGACTGCGGCCACTGACGACGATCAGGGTCTGGTCCATCAAAGGTGCGGATGACTTCGTACTTGGTGTTTCGCTCCTTGGGAACAAAACCAGCATCGCGAATGAGTTCAAGCAGGTCATCGCGCGTGAGCTTGTCTGGGGTTCCATATCCATCCGCATCGTGGGTGATCTTGTATTCCACGACACTGCCATCAAGATCATCAACACCAAAGTTCAAACTCAGTTGGGCCGTGGTCAAACCATGCATAACCCAGAAACACTTGATGTGTTCAATATTGTCGAACAAGAGTCGAGATACCGCAAAGGTCTTCAGGGCTTCAGCACCTGTTGCCATCGGGATGTGGCTCAGGCGGTTGTTGTCGTTATGGAATCGCAACGGAATGAACGTGACAAACCCGCCGGTCTCATCTTGCAATTCACGTAGCCGCAACACGTGATCAACACGGTGTGCAGGCTCTTCAATGTGGCCGTAGAGCATGGTGGCTGGAGTCTTCATCCCCTTGCTGTGTGCCAGGCGGTGAATTCGTGACCAGTCTTCCCAGTGCGTATCGTGGTCAACGATTTGTTTGCGGATGTCCCAATCAAAAATCTCCGCTCCCCCACCGGTGAGCGAATCCAGACCAGCATCTATGAGCTCATCCAAAATTTCTTCCGCACTCAGGCCGCTGATGCGTTCAAACCAATGAATCTCAGTAGCGGTAAATGCCTTCAGGGCAACATCTGGTCCAAGGGTCGCGCGAAGTTCACTCAAACTCTTCGGGTAATAACCCCACGGCAACGTCGGGTGAAGACCATTGACGATGTGCAATTCGGTCAAACCTTCGGGAGCCATTGCTTGCGCCAAACGAACGGCCTCTTCAATGCGCATCGTGTACGCATCGGCTTCACCGGGTTTGCGTTGAAAGGAGCAATAGGCGCAACTTGCACTACAGACATTGGTCATATTCAGGTGGCGATTGACATTGAAAAACACCGCATCGCCGTTGAGCTGGGTGCGCTTTGAATGGGCAAGCTGCCCGAGCCACATCAAATCATCGGTTTCGTACAGTGCAACGCCATCGTCGTAGGTCAGCCGTTCACCGGCTGCAACCTTGTCCTCTAATTCACGCTTCAGCCCAGAATCCATACCCTCACCCTATTGCCCTGATCGGTTCGATTGCTCAGTGGTTATTCCAGTGCTGTAGCCATCAGGGCCCAGTTGCGGCTTTGCGTGCAGCACCGAGCTCGCCTTGCCAACGAGTAAACAAATCATTGTCAATGCCGATCGCATCAAGGACCTTGCCCGCAACAAAATCAACAAGTTGTTGCACATGGGTTGGACCGTGATAAAAGGCTGGGTTGCAGGGCAGCACAACAGCGCCCGAAATATCCAAGGTCAGCATGTGTTCCATCGTCGAGCGAGTAAACGGTGTCTCGCGAACACACACCACCAGCGGTCGACGCTCCTTCAAGGTGACATCAGCTGCGCGCTGGAGCAGGTCCTTGCTCAAACCCATCGCAATACCGGCGACACTTGCCGTGCTCGCCGGCACAACGACCATGCCCTTGGCCGGATATGAACCAGAGGAGGGTCCGGCGGCAAAGTCACCGGCTGACCACGTCACAACATCAGCATTTGCAGTGTCCCGATCAAGAAGGACCGCCAGGTCTTCGCGCCAATGCCCATCCCGCCACGACAATCCCAGCTCATCAAGAATGGTCAAACGTGCAGACTTGGAAACAACCAGGTCAACGCTTTCACCGGCATCAAGTAGTGCGTTGATGACAGCGGCGGCGTAGGCCGTGCCACTGGCACCGGAGATGCCAACAATGAAGGGGGTGCGGTTTGAGCTCACGGGTTAACTGTGGCCCATCACGGCATCAGTTCGCCACTTAAGGTCCGAATTTGCCTAGATAGTCAAGCCGGTAGCCCAGAAATTAACCAGGGCAAAGGCAAATAATCCAATTCCGACAAAGCCGTTGACCGTAAAGAAGGCGCGATTGACTCGGCTCAGGTCATCTGCACTAACTAATGAATGCTCGTAGGCAATCGCGCCTGCTGTCAGCGCAACGCCAATCCACCACCATGCACTAGCTCCGGTCGAGAATCCGAAACCGATCAGACAAAGCACTGTGACGACATGAACGATGCGCGCTGCAATCAATGCCTTAGCCACTCCAAAGGCAGCCGGTGTTGAACGAACTGATTCGGACCGATCAAAATCGACATCCTGGCTGGCATAGATCACGTCAAATGCGCCGATCCAGGTGCCCACTGCCACAGATAACCACAGTGCTGGCCAAATGCCGTGAAAGTTCCCGGAAACGCCGACCCAGGCGCCGACGGGGGCAACCATTTGGGCCAGCCCTAGAACAGCGTGCGGAAAATCTGTGAATCGTTTTGCATACGGGTAAATAACCAGCGGGGCCACAGCAAGTGGCGCTAGGACGAGGCAAAGAATATTCAACGACGAGCATGCGATCAGAAAAATGACTAACGAGATGATGGCGCCTACGTAAGCCGTGCGCATACTGACAGCACCGGTAACGAGCTCGCGTTGCGCAGTGCGCGGATTGGCCGCATCAATTTCACGATCAATAATTCGATTGGCGGCCATTGCGAAGGTGCGTGCCCCCACCATGGCCACGATGATCAGCAGCAGGGTCGTCCAGTTCACCGAACCTGTTGTTGCCTGCATGGCGGCCAGGGCACTGATTAAGGCAAAGGGCAGAGCAAAGACGCTGTGTTCAATGGTGACCAGGCGAAGGAAAGAACGAACCGGTACGGCGGCTTGGCTCACGGGGATATTCCATAAGAAGCCCAGCGCTTACTCACCCGTGCAACCACATCGTCATCGTGCACGACAGCATCGGGCCATTGCCGGGTGTAACCCTCATCGGCGCGCTTGGCGGTGGCATCAATCCCCAACTTGCCACCCCAGAATTGTTGATACGCGCTGTGGTCTAGGTGATCAACCGGGCCGGTTGTATGAAGGACGTCGTGGTCGTAATCAACATTGCCCAACACCTGCCAGGCAACTTCTGCATAGTTGTGAACATCCACCTGTTTATCAACGACAACGATCAACTTGGTCAAGGACATCAAGCCCACTCCCCACAGTGCATTCATCACCTTCATGGCGTGCTTGGGGAACTGCTTGTCGATACTGACGATGACACAGTTATGGAAGACCCCGTATTCGGGCAAGTGGTAGTCCACAATTTCTGGATTAGTCAATTGCAGCAAAGGCAAGAAAATGCGCTCAGTTGCCATGCCAATCGGGCCATCTTCTTGAGGCGGACGGCCAACCACGATGGATTGGAAGATGGGCGCTGTTGTCATCGTCATGGTCTCGACAGTCATGAACGGGAAATCTTCTTGCGGTGTGTAATAACCCGTGTGGTCACCAAAGGGACCTTCCGGCATCCGAGCCCCGGGTTCAATCCAGCCTTCAAGCACAATTTGGGCCCCAGCTGGCACCTGCAGGGGCACAGTGAGGCAATCGACAAGCTCAATGCGCTCGCCGGCTAGAAACCCAGCAAACAAATACTCATCAATTTCAGCCGGAAGTGGTGCACTGGCAGCGTAGGTCACCACCGGTGGGGCTCCAAAAGCAATGGCCACCGGCAAACGCTCGCCCAAGCGCTCGGCTACCGCATGGTGGGCATTGCTGTCCTTGTGAATTTGCCAATGCAAACCCAGTTGATTGCGGCTGTGCTTTTGCAATCGATATAAACCTAGATTGCGATCACCGGTTTCGGGATGTTTGGTGTGGGTCAATCCAAGATTGAGAAAGACGCCAGCATCGCCGGGCCACTGATGGATGCCAGGAATCAAATTCAGGTCAACGTCATCGCCACGCAAAACCACCGAATGGACGGCGGCTTGTTTGACGGTCTTAGGCGGCGCCGAGCGCAACTGCATGACTTTGCCGAGCGCATCCTTGATCCCGCCCACTGACTTTGGAAGCTCCGGCGCAAGCAACTCGCCTATGCGTGCACCAATCTCATCAAGATCGCTTACACCTAAGGCACGTGCCATCCGCGCCGTTGTGCCAAATACATTCATAGCTAACGGGATCTTCGAGCCCTTGACGTTTTCAAAGAGCAGAGCCGGACCAAACTGGGCGCTCACGCGCGAAACGATCTCGGCAACTTCTAAGTAGGGGTCGACCTCAACGCTGATCCGAGACAACTCACCAGAGCGCTCTAGGGCAGCTAGGAAGTCAGGCAGGTCGGTGGCGCTCACGGTGCAATCATCGCAGGTGCGTCCTAGGCTGGCTCTGTGGTGCGATTCTTGTTCTATGCGATGCCTGTCATCTTGGGGGTGTGGGCCATTGTTGACTGCGCCCAGACAGCCCCAGCAGATGTTCGCAAACTCCCCCGGCCACTGTGGGTTTTCATCATCGCCTTTGTCCCGGTAGTCGGACCTGTGCTGTGGCTAACCGTTGGCCGATCCCGTGGAGCGCATGCATGGCAACGCCCGATCCCACGCCCATCAGCTCCAGATGATGATCCAGATTTTCTTCGCGACCTAGATAGAAAACATCGACGCGATGAGAGCGATTCCTAAGTCAGCGTTTGAGGTTTTAGGAAAGCCCTGAATACGAGTGCAAGCCGGGCAACCAAATATTGACCCCGATGAAATTGAAGATCAACGACGAATAACCAACCAAAGCAATGATCGCTGACTTGCGACCCTTCCAGCCAACGGTTACGCGCGCATGCAAATACCCCGCATAAATCACCCAGGTAATAAATGCCCACGTTTCCTTGGGGTCCCAACCCCAATAACGACCCCAGGCATTCTCGGCCCAAATAGCCCCTGCAATCACAGCAAAAGTCCAGAGCGGGAATACAAAAGCGACCAAGCGATAACCCAAATTATCTAGCGCACCCGCACTTGGGACGCGGTCGAGAAATCCGGTACGTGAAGGCTTGCCCGTTTTTTCATAGGCCGACTTAATGAAGTACAAGGTGCTGACAATGGCTGAGGTTGTAAACAGGCCAAAGGAGATCATCGCGGCGCTGACATGAATCAATAGCCAGAACGAGCGCAACGCGGGGACCAGCTGGCCAGCATCAACGTAGAGAACTGTCACCGCCAAGCCAAGGGCGAGCAGGACCGGTATAACCACAAAAATGCCCATCCAACGCAGGCCAAATTTGCGATTGAGTAGCAAATAAATCCCCACTACAGACAAGGAAGCCGTAATGGAAAACTCATACATATTTCCCCACGGCGCGCGTGAGGCGGCGAGCCCGCGGGAGAGCACCCCAATGGCCTGCAAACCGAAACCTAGAATGAATAAGGAGTGGCCGATATTTCCCACGCGGGTGCGAACGCTGGGATCATCAGCACCCACACCTGCAGGTATTGCAACAGAGAGTTCGCCGCTGGTCTGATGAGCGCCAACGGCACTATGACCGCCAACGCTGACCAGTTCACTGCGGCTCTTCGTGCCACCGCGTCGACCGATAAATGCTAAATCGTAGGCAAAGGCGATCATCACCAGCGTGTAGACAAACATTGCCGCATAGATGCATTGATTGCTTAAACTCGCCCATGACTGGCTACTCATCAATCAATCCTTCTTTCCAGAAATAACTGCTACTAACGAATCAAGTTCTGCTTCAATATCGGCATTTTCTGTTCGAGCAAGTCCGGCAACATCAACCACCGTACGCCCCGACTCATCAACTCGCGCGCGGACCCACATTCGACGGCGCCGAGTGAACATAGACAGTACGAGTCCGCCGATAGCTGTGACGGCTGCCACAAGAGCAATCGGTGATCCGGGGTCGTGAGCAATAGAGAAGGTGGCGAACTGAGCTACCCCATCAAAGGTCACAGTGCCGGCGCCCTTGGGGAGTTTCCAGGTTTGCCCCGGCGCAAGTGCTTCGATCCCAATCTTGTTCATCTTGGTGGTATCGAGTTTGTAGATCGATTGCGGACGACCTGAATTCAAACCCAGATCCCCAACCCAGGCCGACATAAACAAACCTGGTGTCACCGCAGCTGGAAATAGGGAAATCGGGCCGCGCTTTGGATCAATCTTGGTGGTCGGCAAGAAGATCGCTTGAATTCCTAATTGTTGAGGTTTGGCATCGGGGGCTTTGATCACACCGGCCGAAGTGAAATTTCCATCTCGTGGCAAAAATGCGATGCTGTCTTTAACCACGACATTGCCTTTGCCATCGCGCACTGTTATGCGTGGGGCATAGCCCCAGCCGACGAGAAAAATCTTTGAGCCATCAATACCCAAGGGCTTATTAACCTGGATGCGATCCGTTGATGATGCTGAATTCGGTGCGCGCTTGTAGCTGACATCCGCAAAAAATTCCCGCGGTGCGCCGCGCTGTTTTCCCACTGTCTCAAAGGAAACGGAAAAGTTCTTCAGGTCAAAAGAAAATGGTTGAAGTTGGCTTGGGTCAAAGAGCCGACCGGGTTTGAATGAGTCGTATTGGGTCAAGGTGTTGGAAAACCCTTGGCCTTCGCGAACGAGTACGTTTCCGCGGTAGCCGAACAAACTGCCTGTTCCTACGCCGATCAAGATAAAAACTAGGGCCGCATGAAAGATCAGGTTTCCACTCTCTCGCAGGTAGCCCTTCTCGGCAGAAACATAATCTGCGTCGCGGCGAACCCGGAAGCCGCGTGCTTTCAGTTCCTTCCCAGCGATATCCAAATAGGCCGTTGGCGAAAGTGGCACATCAGGTGAGACAAGTTGTCGGTGATCAGGCAATTGCCCCAACCGGCTGGGCGCTGGCGGTGGAAGAGCGCGCAGGCCCTTGTAGTGCTTGCGCAAACGAGGCAGCACACAACCAATGAGGGAGACAAAGAGCAGGAGATAAACGGAAGCAAACCACGGTGAGGTGTACACATCGAACAACCCGGCGCGATCTAGCCAGGGTCCGAGTGCTGGATGTAGTTCAAGATAGCCAGAAACTCTTCCCGGATTAATTCCGCGCTGCGGAAACAGCGAGCCTGGAATGGATGCAAGGGCTAAGAGAAAAAGAAGAATCAAGGCAACGCGCATCGAAGTCAGCTGACGCCAACTCCAACGAACCCAGCCAATAACTCCCATGAACTACACCCTCGCCTGCGGCTAAATCGCCAGATTGAATTGGGAAATCCACGTCAATAGTGATGTGGACAGAGCCTGCCATGCACCCGTGACTAACAAGACACCAAGGACAACTAACAGCGATCCACCAAGCCGCATCACCCACAGACTGTGTTCACGCACCCACGCAAAGGCAACCATAGATCGTGCATAGGCCAAGCCAGCGATGAGAAAAGGCAGACCAAGACCGAGGCAATAAACCAATGACAAAAATGCGCCCCGGCCTGCGGTGGCCGAAGTAAAACTCAGGGTTTGTACCGCTCCCAAGGTGGGGCCAATGCACGGAGTCCAGCCAATGCCAAAAACAATTCCCAACAACGGTGCAGCAGCGATGCCAACCCTGGGGGTAACCGTGAGCCGGAATTGTTGCTGCAACGCAGGGATCGCGCCCATAAAGATCAGTCCCAAGACGATGGTCACCACTCCAAGGACGGCCGTGATGGGTCGGGCGTACTGGATAAGAATTGAACCCAGTCCACCAAAGAGGGCTCCGTAGCTCACAAAGACTGCAGTAAATCCGGCAACAAATCCCAGCGTGCCAAGAACAATTCGGGAGGCAGCCGCACGAGGAAGTGCTTGCTGCTCAAGCTCGCCCTGTAGCTGTGCGCCGGTTAAGCCGGTTACGTACGAGATGTACACCGGAACTAGGGGCAACACACACGGTGAAAAGAAGGACAAGAATCCGGCGAGCAGTGCGAAGGGAATAGCTAACAGCACAGAACCGGTTTGAACAACCTGCGCACCGTCAGCAATGTTCATCTACTGTGCCACCACATCATTAATCAAATTCTCAAGAGTGGTTTGGGAATCAACCGGGCCAATAATGCGTGCCGCAACCCGGCCTTGCTTGTCAATAACCAACGTTGACGGAATCGCCGCTGGTGGCAAGGTGCCACGAAACCCCAACAGCAGCTGACTTTGTGGATCTGAGATGTTGGGGTAGGTAATCGAGAAATTTCTTACGAATGCTTGTGCCGGCGCTGGGCTTTCACGCGTATTCAGACCAATGAAGGTTACTTTTTTAGATGCAAGTTCCTTGTACGTTGCCTCCAAAATGGGAGCTTCGGCTCGGCACGGACCGCACCATGAGCCCCACACATTTAGCACAACCACCGAGCCTTTGAGTTTGGCTAGGTCAAAGATTTGGCCAGTTAAAGTCTTTCCCACGACTTCGGGAGCCGGCTTGCGCTGATCAACGGGCAATACCTTTAACGTTCCATCGCCGGAAACAAAACCAGCTTCACTGGTAGGAGCACTTGTGCTTGCAGGGGTGCACCCAGCAAGTACGCCGACTAAGAGCGCCGTCAGCAATAAGTGTGTTCTGCGCATCTCAGGCTCCGGCAATGGGACTTGAGCCTGGCAATAAATCAACGGCCGGTTCGGTGTAGGTCACCGCTACGAGTTGATCATCGCGGAACGTGGCTGAGGTCAGGGAAGCAAGGGAACATTCCCGCCGCCGCGGGTCATGCCAATAGCGACGTTGTTCAAGACTTAGCCGGGCAATCCAGACTGGTAATTGATGGGAGACCAAAACCACTTCATGTCCTAGTGCCAGATCGCGCGCTGCCTCAATGGCCGAGCGCATGCGGGCCGCAACCTCAACGTAGGGCTCACCCCAACTAGGGCGGAATGGATTCCACAACTTGGTCCAATACTGCGGATGGCGCAAGACTCCATCACCCACGCTGACTGCCTTGCCTTCAAAAACATTGTCAGCCTCAATGAGGCGATCATCGATCGCAACTGTCAGATCAAAACGTTGAGCCAGCGGCTGCGCTGTTTGTTGGGCGCGTTCAAGCGGAGAGGAAATAATGTGCGTGATGTCGTGGTCGGCTAAGGCTTGGGCTACCCGCAGAGCCATTCGTTCGCCACGTTCACTCAGGCGAAAATTTGGTAACCGGCCGTAGAGAATCTTGTCTGGGTTGTGAACTTCGCCATGGCGCAAAAGGTGAACCGTGGTCGTTGTCATGACGTCAGCATCCCACCACGCCCAAGGCCATGTCAGCACCCTCAGGCACAGGTGCGGGCGTTGTCAGCAAGGTCACACCACCCCAACCACTCAAAATCGCCCGAAGGCTGGCACCCTTAAGGAGTTCGCGCCTTCCCTGGCTGACTGTTCACAACGGTGCACCCCGCGTTCGGAGGATCTTGATGGCTGATTCAGGCCTGGATCCACAACG
>CAIXNN010000038.1 GCA_903920865.1 uncultured Actinomycetes bacterium | reverse complement strand
GTCAAACTGTCGCAGGGCGTGGACAGCCAGTGGGCGCAGGTGCCAAGTCGGTGCGACGGGTATGAACTCGGACAAAGGGAGTCGCCATAGCCGACATTGGTACCGACCAATCGAGTGAAACTTGTATGTGCAGCATTGGTTGCGGTAAACGCGTAGGGATTTACTTGAAATGGCAAGCTTGCCGAGAACGAGCTTCCCGTCCATGCCCCCTCCCAGCCAGCAGTGCAATGACCTGCCGTGAGGGAGAAAAACTTTTTAGTGGTGGATCGATACATAGAAAATCCGGTTGAGCATTGCTTCCGTTTAGCCGAAGAGGCAGTTGCGGAAAGTTGGATACTCGCCGCTCCCGCCAGCGGAATGACATCTCGCTTGCGATCCAGACCGTCGGCCGTTGCAACAGTAGAACTTGAACGAACGGTGACCCAGCCCGGACCCAAAGTCTTGTCGAGCGACTTTTCTAACGTTGAGACAGACTTGGCTCCCGTCGCGACCTCAAGAAGGCCATGGGTGGGGTCAACGCCGATGGAGACAATTTGGTGCCTCACCATAAAGTTCAGAGAATCGATACTGGCCTGTTTAGCCTGCAGGTCCACAAGAGTGTTTGTTCGGTCCGCCAGCACCTGATGGCGGATTCCCTTAAGCAAAATCTCAGCCGTAGTGGTATCCGCGCCTTTGACAAGGCGCTCTTGGAATACCCCGTTCGCGTCAATCCAAGCCCCTGAGTGATTAGGGTTTTCCTCCAGAGCGCTGAGCAACACACCAGAAAGCGGCTGACCTTGAGAGCGCGCATCTAAATCCAACACTGTGGGCAGTTGCGAATGCCTTGATTGGTAAACAACCACCCCTGAAAGGCAGACACCTACAACAAGGGCAAGAGACAGCGCAATGGCTACGACTCGCGACCTATTTGTTTGATTCATCCGAACTAGCCGGCTTTCCGTAGCTTCCATTGAAGTTCACTAAGAAGCTCCGGATAAGCCCCTACTGACCATCGCAGGGTTCGACGGCATCCACAAGGGGACCTACGTCCCCACTCCTAGGTCAGCAAGACCAAATCGTCGCGATGCACCAGCTCCTTGCTGTAGCCATCGCCTAATTCGGCGGCAAGATCACTGGTATTTCGTCCTAACAAGCTCGGGATCTCTGTGGAGTCATAGGCAACGAGACCGCGCGCAACAATTTCGCCATCAGGGCCTACAAGCTCGACCGCATCACCGGCTTCAAATTCGCCTTCAACCGCGCTCACACCTGCTGGTAAGAGTGATGACCCCTTGGTCATGACAGCCTTAACCGCGCCGGCGTCAAGGATTAACCGACCGCGCGCATCCGTTGCGTGCGCCAACCAGAGCAAACGCGTCGAGCGACGCTGCCCTGTTGGGTGAAATAGGGTGCCGACATCGCTGCCAGACAAAACCGAAGCAACATCGTTGGCTGCGGCTAAGACCACAGGGATCCCAGCGCCGGTTGCAATGGTTGCCGCCTCAACCTTGGATGCCATCCCGCCGGAGCCAACCCCGCGAGATCCGATACCACCTAAATCAACTCCTGCCAGGTCAGCAGAAGTGCGAACATCTGTGATGCGTTGCGCTCCGGCTTGCGATGGATCTGCGTCATACAAACCATCCACGTCCGAGAGCAGGATGAGTGCATCAGCTTGAACAATGTGCGCTACGAGTGCGGCGAGCCGATCGTTGTCCCCAAAGCGAATCTCGTCAGTGGCCACCGTGTCGTTTTCATTCACAACGGGGATCGCGCCCACTTCAAGAAGTCGATTCAAGGTGCGTTGAGCGTTCTTGTAATGCGCCCGACGGCCCACATCATCAACCGTGAGCAGAACCTGTCCAACCGTAAAACCAGCTTCGGCGAAAGCATCGGTGTAGCGGTGAACAAGGAGTCCTTGTCCCACACTGGCCGCTGCCTGCTGCGTAGCCAAATCCTTCGGGCGTTCACTCAGGCCAAGGGGTGCTAATCCGGCCGCAATCGCACCGGATGACACCAAGACCACTTCAGCTCCGGATTGGCGCACACTCACGAGGGCTTGAACTAAGTCCTGAACCGCGGCGACATTGAGCCCGCCCTGCGCAGAAGTAATCGATGACGAACCGATCTTGACCACGATGCGCTTAGCATCAGTGACAAAACCGCGGTCCGAACTCACCGACCCTCCAACCTCTCATCAAATCCTCGTCGTGCGCTGATTGGCGTGACGCCACCAGCTTCAATGGTGGGCTCCCAGTCGAAGACCACCGAGTTGTCTTGAGTACCAATTCGCACTTCACATCCTGCCGTAGCCCCAGCCTCATACAGGGCTGCTTCCACGCCGAGTCGCGCTAAGCGATCGCCCAGGTAGCCAACAGCTTCATCATTGCTGAAGTCCGTTTGACGAACCCACCGCTGCGGGCGCTCGCCCTTAATGCGGAATGCTTCGCCTTCACGAACCACCTCAAAGCCTGCATCATCGACCGCCTTGGGCCGCAAAACGATGCGCTCGGCAGTGGCCATCGGTCGGGCCGCACGAGCCCGATCTACAGCAGCGGCCATGGCAAAAGACAACGGGCGCAATCCCTCATGGGAGACGGCCGAAACTTTGAACACCTCATAGCCACGTTCACGAAGGAGAGGTTCAACAAGCTCAGCCAACTCCAAAGCTTCTGGCACGTCAATCTTGTTCAGCGCCACCATGCGTGGGCGATCAGCCAAGCCGCCGTATTGCGCCAACTCATGCTCAATGATGTCCAAGTCCGAAATCGGATCGCGATCGCTTTCTAGCGTGGCGCAATCCAACACGTGAACCAAAATCTCGCACCGCTCAACGTGGCGCAAAAACTCCAGACCCAGACCCTTACCTTCACTGGCACCGGGAATTAATCCAGGCACGTCAGCAATCGTGTAGCGAACGCTGCCGGCTTCGACCACACCAAGGTTGGGCACCAAGGTTGTGAAGGGGTAGTCGGCGATCTTCGGCTTGGCCGCTGAGACAGCTGCGATCAAACTTGATTTACCCGCACTTGGGTAACCCACCAAGGCCACATCGGCGATCGACTTGAGTTCAAGGACAACATCGCAGGTCTCGCCGGGCTCACCCAAGAGGGCAAAGCCTGGAGCCTTGCGTCGTTGCGAAGCAAGGGATGCGTTACCCAAGCCGCCGCGACCACCGTTGGCCACCACGTAACGCGCACCATTACCGACTAGGTCAGCCAGCTGGTTGCCATCAATATCAAAGACCACGGTTCCATCCGGCACCGGCAAGACCAGGTCATCACCTTCTGCACCATTGCGGTGGCCACCTTGTCCAGCTTTGCCTGAGATGGCCGAACGGTGCGGTGAACGGTGATAGTCCAACAAGGTCGGTTCACTTTGATCTACGACCAAGATCACATCGCCACCGTTGCCACCGTTGCCACCGTCGGGTCCACCCAAGGGCTTGAACTTCTCACGGTGAACCGATGCACAACCGTGGCCACCGTTTCCAGCGCTGACGTGCAAAACGACGCGATCGACGAATGTGGTCATCGCATTGCTCCGTTTCGATTTGGCTGGAAGGGGAAAGTTCTTGACTCAATAGTGCCGGATGGGAAATAAAAAGCGGGCTCAGTCGTCATCCGACCGGCCCGCTCTTATTACAACTAGGAGTGGAGATTAGTAGTTACTCCGCGGGAACGATGTTGACAACTCGACGACCGCGGCGGGTGCCGAACTGAACTGCGCCAGGCTGCAAGGCGAACAACGTGTCGTCGCCGCCACGGCCAACATTGAGGCCTGGGTGGAAGTGGGTGCCACGCTGACGCACGATGATCTCGCCGGCGTTGACAAGCTGTCCACCGAAACGCTTAACGCCCAAGCGCTGCGCGTTCGAGTCGCGACCGTTGCGCGTGGATGACGCGCCCTTTTTGTGAGCCATGGTTACACCTACTTCGTCTCAATACCGGTGACGCGGATCTGGGTCAGCTTGGAACGGTGGCCCATACGGCGGCGGTATCCGGTCTTGTTCTTGTACTTCAAAATGTCAATCTTGGGGCCCTTGGTCTGTTCCAAAACTTCAGCGGTCACGCTGACCTTGGACAGGGCGCTAGCTTCAGAGGTAATCGAGGTGCCATCAACGACCAGCAAAGCCTTCAACTCGATGGTTGAACCAGACTTTGCCTGCAAACGGTCAACTTCAAGAACATCGCCAACAGCGACCTTTTCTTGACGACCTCCGGCGCGGACAATCGCGTACACCGCGGAACTCCTTAACTGTGGGTTAGTTGGGCCAGATTTACTGGGCTCAACTAGTAGCGCGGACCCCGCGCTGAGTTCTCAAGGGTACGCGTTGGCTAGGCACGGCTGGCTGGCAGGGTCAGGAAACAGGAATTGATGGGTCTCCGGCTGGCTTGGTAGCCACCCGACGGCGTCGGCCACGCACTGGCGCTTGCTCAGCGACCACGGCCTGCGCTTGATCCAACTCTTGTTCCGGTGCCTGATCGCTGACCTGTTCGACGGCCGATTCGTCTGCCTGTTGACTCGTTAGGTCTTGGTCCACCACCTGGTCAATGACCGGCTCATCTGCCTGGTCGGCTGCCTGGTCACCCGCCTTTGCACGCATGCTGGCTGAGGCAACCTTGGCAACTTGGCTGGACGCGTCCTTGTGCTTGATGGCCGGCGGCGCAGAAACTCGCTTTTCGCTGACCGGTTCCATCGTCACATTCAGGCCACGACCATTGCAGTGATCGCAGGTGGTTGAGAAGACCTCAATCAGGCCTTGCCCGATCCGCTTACGTGTCATCTGAACCAAACCAAGGGAGGTCACTTCAGCGACTTGATGCTTGGTTCGATCACGGCCCAAGCACTCGAGGAGGCGACGAAGTACCAAGTCTCGGTTGGACTCGAGCACCATGTCGATGAAGTCCACCACGATGATTCCACCGATATCGCGCAACCGAAGTTGGCGAACAATTTCTTCCGCAGCTTCGAGGTTGTTAGCCGTCACCGTTTCCTCAAGGTTTCCACCTTGTCCGGTAAAGCGTCCGGTGTTCACATCGACAACGGTCATGGCTTCGGTGCGGTCGATGACCAAGGATCCCCCAGAGGGCAGATACACCTTGCGGTCCAAAGCCTTAGCGAGTTGCTCATCAACGCGGAACTTGGTCCACACATCTTCGGTGCCGGTCCATTTTTCCAAGCGAGCGTGCAGGTCGGGGGCCACCGATGAGACGTAGTCATCAACGACGGTCCACGCGCTGTCACCACTAATGACAACCTTCTTGAAATCTTCATTAAAGATGTCGCGAATAACTCGCACGGTCATATCTGGCTCGCCATAGAGCATTGAAGGTGGCGAAGCGGTCTTTGCCTTTTCACTCACGTCATTCCATTGGGCGGCAAGGCGCTCAACATCGCGGGCAAGTTCGTCTTCACTGGCACCCTCGGCCGCGGTGCGCACGATCACACCCGCATCTTCAGGGACAACACGCTTTAAAACACTCTTCAACCGCGAGCGCTCAGTGTCGGGAAGTTTGCGGCTAATGCCTGTCATAGAGCCATCGGGCACGTACACCAAGTAGCGCCCCGGAAGTGAGATCTGACTCGTCAGACGTGCACCCTTTTGGCCCACTGGATCCTTGGTTACCTGAACCAAAACGGGATCACCGGTTTTCAGTGCAAGCTCGATGCGTCGCGGCTGACCTTCCAGACCTGCTGCATCCCAATTAACTTCGCCGGCATACAAAACCGCATTGCGGCCACGGCCAATGTCAACGAAGGCTGCTTCCATCGACGGCAAAACATTTTGTACGCGACCTAGGAAGACGTTTCCAATCATGGAACCGTGTTCTTCACGAGTGACGTGGTGCTCAACAAGCACTCCGTCTTCAAGGACGGCGATTTGGGTGCGGTCTTCAACTTGACGCACGACCATGATGCGCTCAACGGATTCCCGGCGAGCCAGGAACTCCGACTCAGTCAGAACAGATGGGCGACGACGCCCTGCTTCCCGGCCTTCACGGCGACGCTGGCGCTTAGCTTCAATGCGCACTGAACCCTTGTCAGAGTTGTCTGGCTCTGCCTTGGCTCGTGGCGTGCGAACGCGCACAACAGTGTTGGGCGGATCATCCGGATTTGGCTCAGCACCCTCAGCGGTGGAGCGACGGCGACGGCGACGGCGAACTGCGCCCTCTTCGTCATCACCCTCGGCTGGCTCGCCCGTTCCTTGACTTGGATCAGCATCGCCCGCGGACTCAACGCCATCGACACCCTCGGCGCCGCGACCACGACGGCCACGACCACCTCGACGTCGACGACGACGCGGGCCATCGTCATCATCTAAGTCAGCATCAGCTTCCGGAGCAGAAACAACAGCTTCTTCTTTAGCCGCCTTTGCAGGTGTTCGCTTACGCGTACGCGCCACAGTCTCGGGCGGAGGTTGGAACAAAACTACGGGGACAGCAGGTCCGCCTGCAGAACTTGCTGACGAAGCAGCATCGGAATCTGTTGCAGTCTTTTTCGCTGCAGTCTTCTTTGTCGTGGTCTTTTTGGCGGTTGCCTCCTTGGCGGGGGCCTTCTTCGCCGTGGCTTTCTTGACGGGCTTTGGTGCTTCTTCAGCAACAAAGAGGGCTGCAGCCACTGATTCAGGCTTGGCTGCCTTCTTCACGGCCGACTTCTTGGCAGCGGCTTTCTTGGCTACCGGTTCGAGATCAGCAGGTGTTTCCTTAGCCGAGACCTTCTTGGTCACAGCTTTTGGTGGCGCCTTTTTGGCGGCTAGGACGATTTTGCGTGCAGGCTGAGAAGTGCCGGTTGTTTCGCCGGCACCGGTTGGCTCGTTGTCGAGCATCCGGGCAGGTCTCCTGTCATGCCTCGCAGTATCGGCGCGAACCGTCGCCGCGAGGGCGATAAGTCCCTGGTCCTTGCGCTTTCAACGCACGAAGGCCAGGGGAAGCCAATGGGGTCTCATCGAGGGCTAACTCGTTGAGGTGATGACTTTCCGATCGCGATCAAGAGGATCGCTAATCACTGCAGTTTGCGGATCAAGCGGGCCCTGCGCCAACCTCGTCACCCGTGGGGGGCTCGAGGGCGTCAGGCCTGAAATCTCACGCAAGCCATAAAGAACGTCATCGGGTCGAACAGCCGGAGTTGTGTGGCGTACGACTGCTTTGAGTATGGCACAACCGTCCAAGATCGACCCAACGGCACGCTGCCCAGCCTCCCAATCAGACGAGCCAGCCCCTACCAGGCCTAGGGTCACCACAGCTTGACGTGCATCAAAGTGACGAATCCCATTTTTGGTCATCCGCTGGACGGGCACTTCCTCAGCCGCTAAAAAAGCCTCAAAGCCAGCCACAACACTGGCTTGATCGTCAGTGGGAAACTCAATGAGCCAGGCCGAAGCTTCCAATACGTCAGCTAGGGCGCCCGGACCGGCTTCAACAATTTCTACAACATCAAAACCAACGGGCAACGACTCATCAAGAACTTTGGCTAAGGCAATCACGTCACATCGCTTAGCCAGGCCCACTTCCAAGTACTCAGCCTGGCTTGCAACTCCGGTCGGCGCAGCATTGGCGTACGAAACTTTGGGGTGTGGACTAAATCCTGCGCTGAAGGCAATGGGGACGTTTCCGCGACGAAGTGCGCGTTCAAAGGAGCGCTGAAAATCTCGGTGCGAAGAAAACCGAAGGCGTCCCCGTTTGGTGTAGTGGATCCGAACCTTTTGAACCACCGGTGGTGGCGGTGGACCCTCTGGCTTTCGAGCCATCTACGAACCCGCTAGGACAGCGCTTGAATCGACAACAGAAATGGGGATCAGGCGCTGACCCGTGGGGCCAATTTGAATACTGGTACCCATTTGGTCGCACACGCCGCAGTCATAACACGGAGTCCAACGACAGTCTTCAACCTCAGCGCCAGAAATAGACTCCTGCCAATCCTGCCAAAGCCACTCTTTGTCCAAACCACTATCGAGATGGTCCCAAGGAAGCACTTCATCTTCACCGCGTTCACGGATCGTGTACCAATTCAGGTCAATGGGCTCAGATTCGAAGGCATCTGCCGCAGCCTGCGCCCAAGCATCGTAGGAAAAGTGCTCGCTCCAGCCATCAAAGCGCGCTCCCGCCTTCCACACCGTCTCAATCACATCACCAACGCGCCGGTCTCCGCGCGAAAGCAAGCCTTCGATGATCCCGGGCTTTCCATCGTGATACCTAAACCCGATGGACTTGCCATAGCGTCGATCAGCGCGAATTGCATCGCGCAATTTTGCTAACCGAGCATCGGTAGCCTCATGGTCAAGCTGGGCAGCCCACTGGAAGGGCGTATGTGGCTTGGGAACAAATCCGCCGATGGAAACAGTGCAACGAATGTCCTTCATGCCTGATGCTTGCCGGCCAGCTTCAATGACGCGCTTTGCCACTTCCGCAATTTGCAACACATCTTCATCAGTCTCAGTGGGCAGTCCGCACATGAAGTACAACTTGACCTGGCGCCAGCCGTTGGCATAGGCCGTTGTCACCGTGCGAATCAAGTCTTCCTCGGTGACCATCTTGTTGATCACCTTGCGAATGCGTTCGCTGCCGCCTTCGGGCGCAAACGTCAATCCACTGCGACGACCATTGCGAGTTAATTCATTGGCCAAGTCCACGTTGAACGCATCAACGCGAGTCGATGGCAGGCTCAATCCGGTCTGGGTTCCTTCATACCGATCAGCCAGATCCTTGGCCACTTCGGCAATCTCGCTGTGGTCTGCGCTGCTCAGCGAAAGCAAACCAACCTCTTCGTAGCCGGTGGCATCTAGGCCAGCTTTAACCATTTCGCCAATGCCGGTGATGCTGCGTTCACGAACCGGCCGAGTAATCATGCCGGCCTGACAGAACCGACAGCCACGAGTGCAGCCCCGGAAGATCTCCACGCTCATGCGCTCATGCACGGTTTCAGCAAGGGGCACAAGTGGCTTCTTTGGGTAGGGCCATTGATCAAGATCCATCACGGTGTGCTTGGAAATTCGCCACGGTGCTCGCGGCTGATTCGCACTGACTCGGCGGATTCGGCCATCGTCGTGATATTCAACATCGTAAAACGCCGGGATATACACGCTTCCGGTTTCGGCAAAGCGCAAGAGCAATTCCTCACGCCCACCCGGCCGACCTTGACTCTTCCAGGTGCGAAGAATCGAACTCATCAACAAGACTGCCTCTTCGCCATCGCCCAAAACTGCTGCGTCAACAAAGCGCGCGATGGGCTCAGGGTTGAAAGCTGCGTGACCGCCAGCCACCACAATGGGGTCATCAATTCCGCGATCTGCACAATGCAATGCAACGCCGGCTAGATCCAAGGCGGTCAACAGGTTTGTGTAGCCCAGCTCGGTACTAAAACTCACACCCAAAAAGTCAAAGTCACCAACTGCTCGGTGGGCATCTACGGTGAATTGAGGCACCTTGTGCTCGCGCATGAGCTTTTCAAGATCAGGCCAGACAGCATAGGTCCGCTCGGCCAGCATGCCTTCTTGTTCATTGATGACTTCATACAAGATCATCGAGCCTTGGTTGGGCAAACCCACTTCGTAGGCATCTGGGTACATCAACGCCCAGCGGACATCACACTCATCCCATGCTTTGACCGTGCTGTTGAGCTCACCACCGACATATTGGATGGGCTTAGTCACGAATGGCAGAAGTGCTTCAAGCGCAGGAAATACTGATTCGCCAAGCATGTGATAACTGTACCGGTCACACAGTTATCGGCTACACGTAGCGTTTTAAGTGCACATTTTGCAGTAAACCGATAGCCATCATGTTGGCAAACATTGATGAGCCCCCATAGGAGACAAAGGGCAAGGGCAAACCAGTCACAGGGGTGATCCCCAGGGTCATCCCAATGTTTTCAAATGCTTGGAAGGTGAACCAGCAGGCAATCCCGGTTGCCACCAGCACGCCGTACAGGTCTTCGGCTCGACGGGCAATGCGAATAGTGCGCCACAAGATGATGCCGATCAAGATGATGATGACGCCGGCGCCAACTAGACCCAACTCTTCACCGGCCACGGTAAAAACGAAGTCAGTTTGTTGTTCGGGAACAAATCGTCCATTGGTTTGTGTACCACGGAAGAGACCTTGGCCAAACCAACTGCCCTGTCCAATAGCGATTCGAGCCTGGCCAGTGTTGTAACCCACACCCCGCGGATCAAGAGAAGGATTGGCGAAGGCGGCGAAGCGATTGATCTGGTAGGTGCTCAGCACCCCGGCCTTGATCGCAAGCACTGCGCCGACGGCGGCAATACCCAACAGAGCTGCAATGAATTTTGTTTCAACGCCAGCAACTGCAAGCATCCCCAAAATAATGAAGGCGATCACCATCGTGGTGCCTAGGTCGGGCTGCAACATGATCAAGACTACCGGGATAGCAGCAAAGCCAAGCGCCAGCAACAAGTCACTGCGGATAGGGGCCGATTCGCCATCGCGTCTTTCACTCAACAGCACGGAAACACCCACGACGATTGCAACTTTGGCAAATTCGGAGGGCTGCACACTAAAACCTGCAGGCAAAACGATCCACGAGTGCGCACCATTGATCGTTGAACCCAGCGGGGAGAGCACTGCCAGTAATCCGAGCACCGATGCGCCATAGATCAACGGTGCATAGGCCCGCAACATTCGGTAGTCCAACAGCGTGGTCAGCGCCGCCAAGGCTAGGCCAATGATGATGTTGATCAGGTGCTTCTTCAGATAGGTCTGGGGGTCACCGCCAGCGTCCAATTGCTTTTGCTTGGTCGCTGACCACACCAACAAGGTTCCAATAAATAGCAAGGTCAAAACCGAACCCATCAACACCCAGTCAAGTCGGCGAAGCGTTGAGTCTCGATCAAGGGCCCGATCAACAACACCGCGGCGAGAGTAAAAGTCCGTTGAGGAATAGGTCATCGTGATGGTCCAACGATGGTCCCAGTTGAGCGAATGCTCGGCAGACCCGTGGGCAACCTTCCACCGGGCAAAACAGACTTCGCTGGATTTGCTGTTTTCCCGTTAACGCCAAACAGCGCCTCATAGATCTTCTTCACACCAGGTCCACTGGTGCCAGCCCCAGTGCCACCTTGGGAGACCATCATGACGACAACATATTGCGGATTATTACTTGGCGCATAGGAATCAAACCAGGAAGTGTCATCTTTTCCAGTGACCTGTCCGGAACCGGTCTTTGCTGACACAGCTACCGGGAAATCTTTAAACAGATTGCTTCCAGTTCCCACCGTGGCCACCCCTCGCAGTGCGCGCTGAATGTAGCCAAGGGTCGCCGCTGAATCTGGAAGTTTGCCCTGAGCCTTGGGTTGAAAGGTTTTCAACACCTTGCCGGTGGGAGAAAGCACGGCTTTGGCAACCTGGGGCTGCCACAGCGTGCCTCCGTTGGCAATGGCCGCGTAGATCGTGGCCATTTGCAGCGGAGTGACAGCAGTCTCCCCCTGTCCAATGGCGAAGTCAGCGGCATATCCACCCTTATAGGTACCGCCGTCAACACAATTTTCCTTGGCAAGTTCGGTGAGGAATTTCGCGCGCGTGCGATCACGCACCTCGGGGTATCCATTTTTTGCCCGCTTGCAGTAGATGCCCTTGTTTTCTTTCCAGCGCTTAAGCACATCTGCTCGACCAACAATTCGACCGGCGCTTTCGCTGGGAAGGTCAACATTGGTCAGCGAACCCAAGCCAAAGTCTCGAGCCGTTCGCACAAACCACTCATCGGCGCCGCCGCCCTTCGGTGTGATTCCACCATCGCGAACCCACGCGTCATAACCAAGTCCGTAGAACACGGTGTTACATGAAACTTCGATGGCTCGTTCAATCGAAATCGGACCGAAGGCTTCGGACTCAAAGTTTTGCTTGGTCAAGTTTCCGACTTTGTATTGCTTCGAACAGTCATACAGGCCATTGAGGTTTTCGCCAGCCCGCACAGCCGCAGATGTGGAGATCACCTTGAAGGTTGAGGCCGGGATGTACTCACCAGACCATGCCCGCGTTAACAGCGGCGTGTTTGATTTTGCACTGGTCAAAGAGCTGTACTGCTTCTGTGAAATACCGCCAACCCACACCGACGGGTCATAGGTCGGGTAACTCGCCATAGCCACGACAGCCCCGGTGCGAGCATTGAGCACAATCACCGAGCCGGAATCAGCACGACAACCGCCACCACATTTATAGGTCTTACCAGCGCGGGCAGCCTGAATCTGGGTGGCTAGGGCCTTCTCGGCTACTGCTTGGACTTTGGCATCAATGTTGGTGACCAGGTAATCACCTGGCACCGAATCGGTCGTTGAAGCAGTTCCGGTCACCGAGCCCGAATTATCTACCGCCAACGTTGTAAATCCAGGAACTCCGCGTAGGTAGGAGTCGTAGGTGTCCTCAAGGCCGGCACGCCCCACAAGGTCGGTGCGCAACAAGCCCGATGTGTCGGCTTGTAACTCTTTTTCCGTAATGGGGCCGAGGTAACCCAACACGTGCGCGGCATTTACTCCGCTCACGCTCGGGTAATTTCGAATCGTTGACAGCTCAGCGGTAACACCAGGGAAAAGTTCGCGCCGTTCCATAATGCTCAAGGCCACGTCCGTGGAAACATCCTTGGCTACTGGGATGGGTTGGTAGGGGGATCCGTTCCAACAGACCGGAGGTTTAGCTGCACCCTTGGTTCCGCACAAGGTCAAAGCACCACGAAGGCCGGTAACTTTCACATTTAAGGTTTTGGCCAAACGTGTAATGACCCCTTGCCCGCGATCCTTCTGTTTCTTGATAACCGATCGATCAACCGAAACCACGATCGTTGTGCGATTTCCGGCCAACACCCGGCCTTGGGAATCGAGGATTAACCCTCGAACAGCTGGAGTGACCACTTCCCGAGTCCGGTTATTAGCCGCTGCTTTTTGATATTGATCGCCATTGACCACTTGGAGAAAAAAGAGCCGCGTAAAGAGAGTGAGCATCAAGGACAGCGCGAGCACTTGGAGTACCAGCAGGCGCAACCGCGATCTGTCGCTCACTGAAACCCTCCTGGCTACCAGCGCGGGGAAGTCGGTTCAATGCGCCTTATCGAAAGTGATAAGGCCGGCAGAACAGCAAGCGCTAAGGCAACAGCATAAAGACCCTGCGTAAACAGTTGCCCGATGATCTCTGACGCCGAAGTCATTGGGCTGGTTCCCAGCAGGACCGACACGGATAAATAGGCACCCATTGAGGCAACCGAGGCCAAAGCGACAATGACCAATGGCGTGATGGCCGAACGCTGGCCGTCATCGGCGGCCAAACCGACGAAGTAGCCAACGACGGCAAGAATGAGCGGCCAAACCCCAACTGTTCCCACGGCCGGCGGAATGACGTCCAGCATTAATCCCGCAACAAAACCAACGATGACCCCTTCAAGCGATCCCTTGGTCATGGCCCAACCCACGACGAGCACCAGCAATAGATCAGGTGTTGCGCCGGGCAGTGGCAATTGACTGAGGATGACATTTTGAATGACAATTGCGGCAACGATCCAAATCCCAGCCACAAGGAAACGACGCCAAAAAAGTGACATCGTTAACTCTTGGATGGTTTAGGAGTCGGGGTGCTCGGAGTTGGCCTAGCCGATGAAGGCGGCGTGCTTGATGCGCCCGATGTTGGCGAGATAGTGATCGTGACCGTTGGCGCAGGCTTGGGCGAACTTGGTAGGAGAGAATCGCGCGGATCGCGATCAGGGATAGCAACAACGATGCCCACGACATCGAGTCCGGAAAAATCAACAAAGGGTTGCACGATGGCGATCCGCGTCAGTGATCCGGTTGCACCCTTGATGTCAGTAATTGTCCCCAACGGAATACCGGGAAGAAATGGTTGCTTATTTTTTGAGCCAAAGGAGAGCAGCGAATCGCCCTTTTTCAAGGGGGCCATCGGGTCAAGTAATTGGAACGTCAAACCAGCTAGTCCATCCCCAGTGGCAATGCCAATTTGTGAAGACTTAGCCGCCCGGGCACCAATCGAGGAGGATGGGTCAATGGCCAGCAAGACCGTGGACGTACTTCGGCCCACACTACTGACTCGTCCGACTAGGCCATCGCCATTGATCACACACTGACCCGTTTTCACCCCATCGCGGGAACCGGCATCCAAGGTGATCGACCAAGCAAATCCCTGTGATGGCCCAACAGCAATCACCTGTGCAGGAACGATCGTTAATTGACCAATGCCAGCAGTCTTCAGCAACGACTGCAGTTGCCGTCCGCGCGCTGACTGCCCATCGAGAACGCGGTTATCAAATTGCAGGGCGGCGTTTTTTTGTTGTAGGTCGCTGATGGTTTTCTCATTGCTGCGTATCCGAGTTAGGGAACTGAAGAAATTTCCAATCGGCTTAGTAACCGATGAAGTCAATCTTTCAAAGGGACCGAAAACGCTTGAGCCGGTATCGCGGGCCGTGGTCGAACTTCCGCGTGCACTCAAAATAATGAAGGTGATGCTGACCAAGACCGCTATAGCTAACGCAAGTCGTGCGCGGCGTGATCGCATCATCGTGACCTAACGGGCGAGGTAGACAACCTGCCCAGCACCCTTCGTTAGTGGCGCGGCTCGGAGATGAGCACTTGCTGAAGGGACTCAAACTCTTCAACACACTTACCGGAACCAATAGCCACGCAATCCAACGGCTTATCAGCCACATGCACGGGCATACCCGTTTCATGACGAATGCGCTCATCAAGACCCTTGAGCAAGGCTCCACCACCGGTGAGCACGATGCCGTGTTCCATCAGGTCACCTGAAAGTTCCGGCGGGGTTTGGTCCAACGTGGTCTTGACGGCATCGACAATGGCGGTAACCGGACCTTCAATAGCGCGTCGAATCTCTTCGCTGGCCACCAGTGAGGTCTTTGGCAGGCCTGACATGAGGTCGCGACCGCGAATCTCAGCCATCGGGTCATCTTCAAGCGGGAATGCCGAACCGATCAACATTTTGATTTGCTCTGCAGTTCGTTCACCGAGCAGGAGGTTGTACTCCTTCTTGATGTAATCAATGATTGCCGTGTCCAATGCATCGCCAGCGATGCGAACTGACTTCGCAGTGACAATGCCACCCAACGAGATGACCGCAACTTCAGTGGTTCCACCACCGATGTCAACGACCATGTTTCCTACCGGCTCGTGAACGGGAAGTCCGGCTCCAATGGCTGCAGCCATCGGCTCTTCAATGATGTACACCTTGCGAGCACCGGCTGCATAGGCAGCATCCTTAACGGCTCGCTGCTCAACACCGGTGATTCCCGAAGGAACGCAGATCACGATGCGCGGCTTAGCCAAGTGGCGGCGGGTGTGGACCTTTTGGATGAAGTAACGCAGCATGCGCTCAGTGGAATCGAAGTCGGCGATCACACCGTCTTTGAGCGGGCGCTGGGCCACGATGTTGCCAGGCGTGCGACCGATCATGTTCTTAGCTTCGAGGCCAACGGCCAACACACTTCGGGTGGTCTGGTTGATAGCCACCACAGATGGCTCGTTGAGAACCACGCCGCGACCGCGGACATAAACCAAGGTGTTAGCCGTACCCAGGTCGACAGCCATGTCTCGACCAATAAATGACATCCTGTTTGCCATTAGAAACGGCCCTCCAAATTAAGCGCGATCACAAGCGCAAGTAAGGCCTTCACAATACCCAGCGGACCCGACGCTTAACTCAGGCCTGGGAAAAATAGTGCAATCTCACGCGCCGCGGACTCAACAGAATCCGAGCCGTGGACCAGATTTTCACTCATTTGCGTGGCAAGGTCGCCACGAATCGTGCCTGGGGCGGCCTTAATGGGGTCAGTAACACCCATCAAGGTGCGCCATGCGGTGATCACCTCAGGTCCCTCAAGAACGGCCGCAACTAAGGGACCGGAGGTAATAAAGGAGACCAGCTCGTCAAAAAAGGGCTTGCCGTCGTGTTCGCCATAGTGAGCTTTGGCGGTTGCTTCATCCAGCGTGCGCAGGTCAAGGGCCACAATTGAGTACCCCTTGCGCTGAATGCGATCGAGAATTTGACCGGAAAGTCCGCGGGCTACCCCGTCCGGCTTAACCAAAGCAAGGGTGCGTTCAGACATCTAAATCTCCAGGCTGGGTGCGATCTGCATCGGATGAAAAGCGGTTCAACAACAAGCACAGTCTACCCGGCCGCTGTGGACCGCTGCGTTCAGTCCTGATCAGGTACCTGGGCGTGCTCTTGCATTCGACCGAGTTTTAAAGCCCACCACCACAAGAGGGCAAACATTGCGCCAAGGAAAAACATCGGCGGGACCACAAAGCCAGCCGCCAGTGCCGCACCTTGAATAAGCCAGCCTGCAGGGATTGCCCACGAAAATCTCAAACATCCAACGACGAGCAGACATGAGATTGCGAGCAATCCACCAACCCAACCGGCCTTTGCCGCATCAACGTTGTAAATCGTAATCGCAACCGGAATTGCCAGTGCCAAAACTATGGACTCAAAGGCAAGGACAGCAGAAGCTAGCGCTCTCACAGATCATCACCACTGATCCCACGTGCGCGCCGTAGCAATGCGCGCGCTTGACCGGCTAATGCCACCGAACCAACCACAACAACGGCCGCCGATTCAGAACCGGCATTTGTTGCATCATCAGCCAGTGCAACCGCAGCTTCCAGCGCATCAATAAGGTCTGGAACCACGACCACTCGATCGGCGCCCAACACCTGTGCGCACACTTGCCCTACTTGCTGTGCTGGCATGGCCCGTGGGTCGTGGGCCGCGGTGGCCACGACGACGTCCACCCCATCAGCAAAAGCAGTAACGATTCCTTCGACATCCTTGTCCTGCATCACGCCAAGGACGGCAACGATGGAGCCGAAATCAAATGACTCGCGAAGTGCCTCAGCGGTGGCTCGCGCACCATGTGGGTTATGCGCGGCATCGACCAAGATGGTCGGCGATCGGCGAATGATTTCCAAGCGACCCGGTGAGGTTGCCTGAGCAAACGCTTCACGCACCAGGCTCACATCGAGCCGTTGGTGCCCCCCACCAAGGAAACTTTCAAAAGCCACCAAGGCAACAGCAGCATTGTGCGCTTGATGTTCCCCGTGCAGCGGTAGAAATATTTCGTCGTAGAGCCCGCCAAGACCAGCAACGGCGATCAGTTGTCCACCGACTGCAAGTTGGCGATCAGTCACCTGGAAATCCACCCCTTCTTGAATCAGTTCAGCTCCAACCTCACGCGCACGTTGGACGATAACTTCCATAACGGCGGGGTCTTGCTGCGCAACCACCACGATGCCGCCGGGCTTGATGATGCCGGCCTTTTCACCAGCGATCTGTTCCAACGTGTCACCTAGGTACTCGGAATGATCAAGGCCAATGGGAGTGATGACCGAAACGCTGGCGTCAATGACATTGGTGGCATCCCAACGTCCGCCCATCCCCACTTCAACCACCGCAGCATCAACGGGTGCTTCGGCAAAACTAGCCAAGGCAAGAACTGTTAAGACTTCGAAGGTGGACATGGCAGGGCCACCCTGGCCAATACTTTCCGCGTCAACGATTTCAACGTACGGCGCGATGTCATCAAAGTTTTCAACTAAGCGCTCGATCGCGATGGGTTCACCGGCGATAGAAATGCGCTCACGAACACTCTCTAGGTGTGGGCTCGTGAAGCGACCTGTTCGCAAGCCAAGCGTGAGAGCAAGCTGATCAATCAGGCGAACCGTTGAGGTTTTGGCATTAGTCCCAGCCACATGGATTGTGGGAAAGCTCGACTGTGGGTCGGCCAGAAGTTCGACGGCCCGGGCTACTCGCTCCAAACTCGGCTCAATTTTGTCTTCAGGCCAACGGTTGTTCAGACTCTCCTGGATCTGCGCGAACCTGCCCACGAGCTGATCGCGAGTCTTCTGCGCGTTTGCGCCGACATCGTCGCCTTCGAGAGTGCTCACGTTGGGCAACTGTACGCGGTCAATAAGATTGCCAATCATGACTGAGCCAGGATCAAAGATTCCCGACAAGCCCACGATCGACGGGCTTGAAGAGCGCTGGTCACAATCTTGGGAAAGCCAGGGGGTTTACCGCTTTGATCGAACCGCCACTCGCGACCAGGTGTACTCAATTGACACTCCTCCTCCCACTGCCAGCGGGTCCCTGCACGTAGGCCACGTGTTCTCGTACACCCATACCGACACCATCGCCAGATTCCAGCGGATGAGCGGTCGTGAAGTGTTTTATCCGATGGGCTGGGATGACAACGGACTTCCCACCGAGCGTCGAGTTCAAAACTATTTCTCAGTTCGCTGCGATCCATCCCTTCCCTACGATCCGGATTTCACTCCCCCAGCTGAGCCGGGCAAAGTTCAAATCCCGATTTCTCGCAGAAACTTCATCGAACTGTGCGAACACCTGACTGTGGAAGATGAAAAGGTCTTTGAGTCCGTGTGGCGACGACTTGGACTCTCTGTTGACTGGTCGCACAGTTACCAAACGATCGACGCAAATTCGCGGGCCACATCACAGCGAGCATTTATGCGCAACCTTGCTCGCGGTGAGGCCTACCAAATCGAAGCGCCCACCTTGTGGGACGTCACTTTTCGCACTGCCGTAGCGCAGGCCGAACTCGAAGACCGCGAACGGCCAGGGGCCTACCACCAGTTGGCCTTCCACCGCAGCGATGGTCAAGGCGATGTCGTTATTGACACCACGCGCCCCGAGCTCCTAGCCGCCTGTGTGGCTTTGGTGGCCCACCCTGATGACGCGCGCTACCAAGGCCTATTCGGCACCACTGTGCGCACGCCCATTTTTGATGTGGAAGTCGAAGTAAAGGCTCACCGCCTGGCCGACCCTGAGAAGGGCACCGGTATTGCGATGGTGTGTACCTTCGGTGACCTGACCGACGTCACGTGGTGGCGCGAGCTTCAACTCGATACTCGACCCATCATCGGCTGGGACGGCCGAATCATCGCCGATGTTCCAGAGGCGATCCAAGGTGCGCAGGCGCGAGCCGCATATGCGCGCTTAGCCGGCTCAACAGTCTTCACGGCTAAGGAAACCATCGTCGAGATGCTGCGCACCAGCGGCGAACTTATTGGCGAGCCCCGTGCCATCAATCACCCGGTGAAGTTCTTTGAAAAGGGTGACAAGCCACTAGAGATTGTCACCACGCGACAGTGGTACCTACGCAATGGTGGGCGCGATGCCATCTTGCGCGATGCACTGCTTGAGCGCGCCAACGAAATCACCTGGCATCCGGCTTATATGAAGGCTCGCTATGACAACTGGGTTGAAGGGCTCAACGGAGACTGGCTGATTTCTCGCCAACGCTTCTTTGGTGTGCCATTCCCGCTGTGGTACCGCCTTGATGCAAACGCTGAACCGATCTATGACCAGCCCATGGTTCCTGATGAAGCTGACCTTCCTATCGACCCGCAATCGGAGTGCCCCGCAGGCTTTACCCCGCAGCAGCGCGGAGTGGCCAATGGCTTCATAGGCGATCCCGATGTGATGGATACCTGGGCTACCTCATCCCTGACACCGCAGATTGCGGGCGGCTGGGAGCGTGACAACGATTTGTTTGAACGTGTCTATCCGATGAACCTGCGGCCGCAGGGCCACGACATCATCCGCACTTGGTTGTTCTCAAGCGTGGTGCGAGCCAATGCCGAATCAGACGGCGTCCCGTGGAGCGATACTGCGATCTCGGGTTGGATTCTTGACCCTGACCGCAAAAAGATGAGTAAGTCCAAGGGCAATGTCGTGACCCCGATGGGACTGCTTGAAGAACATGGCTCTGATGCTGTGCGCTACTGGGCAGCAAGTGGCCGGCCTGGTACCGATACAGCATTTGACGTTCAGCAGATGAAGGTTGGCCGCCGGCTTGCCATCAAAATCTTGAACGCCTCCAAATTTGCTATCAGCTTGGGAGCCACTGAAAACCCATCGGCTATCACGCACCCACTCGATCGCGCACTCCTTGCCCAACTCACCACCGTGGCATCTCGGGCAAGTGCTGCGTTTGAGCAGTACGACTACAGCCGAGCGCTCGAAGTTGCTGAGACCTTCTTTTGGGCCTTCTGCGATGACTACGTCGAATTAGTCAAGGACCGCGCCTACGGTGGCCAAGGGCCTGAGGCCGCGGCGTCAGCACATGCAACATTGGCCGCTGTTTTGTCAGTCATCTTGAGATTGTTTGCTCCCACCTTGCCCTTTGTCACCGAAGAGGCATGGTCCTGGTGGCAAGAAGGATCGATCCACCGCAGCAGCTGGCCTGATGCAGATCAGGTCAAGGAACTAGCCAACGATGGCGATCCGAGTTTGATGGAGACCATGGCAGCGTTGCTTTCCATCATCCGCCGGGCGAAATCAGATGCGCAAGTTTCCATGCGAGCCGATGTTGAATCGGTAATCGTGCATGCAAGAGCAGAACAGATTGCGGCATTGACGGTGATTGAAGCCGACTTGAAAGCAGTTGGCCGAATTGCAGCGGTGACGTACAACGAATCAACCGATGGCGGCATTTCAGCCGAGGTTGTTCTTGCTGCGCAAGAAGCTTAAGCCGACTTTTCTTCCTTGGAGTTAGCCCGCTTTGGCTTGTCCCGAAGAACCATGGTTGGCGGCAGGTGTTCGAGGACGACCTTTTCAGTCACCACAACACGTCCCACGTCTTCGCGTGATGGCACTTCATACATCACCGAAAGCAAGACTTCTTCCATAATTGCTCGAAGCCCACGGGCACCGGTACCGCGCTCAAGAGCCTGTTCTGCGATGGCGTTGAGCGAGCCTTCATCAAATTCAAGTTCAACTCCATCAAGGTCAAACAGCTTTTGATACTGCTTGACCAAGGCGTTCTTTGGCTCGGTCAGGATTTGAATCAACCCTTCACGGTCAACGGCAACCGTGCTGGTCAAAATCGGCAAGCGACCGACAAATTCAGGAATAAGCCCGAACTTGAGCAAGTCCTCTGGCATAACGCGGGACAAGATGTCGGCTTCCGCCGCGGCTTCAGCAGAGGTTTGAACATCGGCGGTGAAACCAATGCTCTTCTTGCCCACCCGCTGCTCAATGAGCGTGTCCAGGCCGGCGAAGGCACCAGCAACAATGAACAAAACGTTTGTGGTGTCAATCTGGATAAATTCTTGATGAGGATGCTTGCGACCACCTTGAGGAGGAACCGATGCCGTGGTGCCCTCAATGATTTTCAGCAAGGCCTGCTGGACACCTTCGCCGGAAACATCGCGGGTGATGGAGGGGTTCTCGCTCTTGCGCGCGATCTTGTCGACTTCGTCGATATAGATGATGCCCGTTTCAGCCTTCTTGACGTCATAGTCGGCGGCCTGGATCAACTTGAGCAAAATATTTTCAACGTCTTCACCAACGTAACCGGCTTCAGTCAAAGCGGTGGCATCGGCAATAGCAAAGGGAACCTGGAGCATGCGCGCCAAGGTCTGCGCCATCAAGGTCTTACCTGAACCTGTTGGTCCCAAGAGCAAAATGTTGGACTTCATAAGTTCGATGCCGTCACGACGATCAGCCTCAGGTGAGCCGATGCGCTTGTAGTGGTTATAGACGGCAACCGAAAGAGCCTTCTTTGCGGTGTCTTGACCAACCACGTACTGGTCAAGGAATTCGTAAATCTCGCGAGGCTTGGGTAGGTCGGTTAGGCCACCTTCGACGATTTCGCTGAGTTCCTCGTCAATGATCTCGTTACATAGATCGATGCACTCGTCACAGATGTAAACACCTGGGCCGGCAATGAGCTTCTTAACCTGCTTTTGGCTCTTGCCACAAAAGGAGCATTTAAGAAGATCGGCGGTCTCTCCAATACGAGCCACGTGAGTTGACCTTTCCTGGGGAAGAAATGCGCTGAAACGTCAAACTACCCCGAAACCACGTCAGATCAGCCCTTTGATCTGGGCGTGCCGCGCTGATCTAGCCGGCTCTGGCCAGCCCCAACTAGGTCCTACCGCTTGAAAATTACCTCGTCGATGAGGCCATATTCCTTAGCTTCTTCGGCTGTGAGGATCTTGTCGCGCTCAATGTCCTTGCAAACTTGCTCTTCGGAGCGACCGCTGTTCTCGGCCAACATCTGCTCCAACAGGGTGCGCATTCGCAAGATTTCATTGGCTTGGATCTCAATGTCGGATCCTTGGCCACTGCCTTCGCTGTAGGGCTGGTGGATCAGAATGCGCGCATGCTTGAGTGCAAAGCGCTTGCCGGGAGTACCCGCAGCCAACAACACTGCCGCGGCCGAGGCGGCTTGCCCCATGCAAATCGTTTGGATGTCTGGCTTAACAAATCGCATGGTGTCGTAGATGGCTGTCAACGCGGTAAAGGATCCACCAGGTGAGTTGATGTAGATGGAGATGTCGCGATCAGCGTCCATGGATTCCAGGGTCAACAACTGAGCCATAACGTCATTGGCCGACGCATCGTCGATTTGGACACCGAGGAAGATGATGCGCTCTTCGAAAAGCTTGGTGTAGGGATCCATCTCGCGATAGCCCTGCGATGTGCGCTCAATAAAACGCGGAAGAACGTACCGGCTGTTAGGGGTGTAGAGCTCGCTCACTTGGTCTTCCCTCCGGCTGGATTAGTGCCACCTTGGCCTGAAACATCTTTCGCGCTGCGAACCACGTGATCAACAAAGCCATATTCCATAGCCTCTTCAGCAGCAAACCACCGGTCGCGATCAGAATCTTCTTCAATTTGGTCAACGGTTTGACCCGTGTGGCCCGCGATGAGTTCAGCCATCTTCTTCTTGGTGTACAGCATCTGCTCGGCTTGGATCTTGATGTCCGATGCCGTTCCGCCAATGCCACCTGATGGTTGGTGCATCATGATGCGCGCGTGCGGCAAGGCATAACGCTTACCGGGTGCACCAGCGCACAGGAGGAACTGACCCATCGATGCTGCCAATCCCATCGCCACTGTTGCTACATCATTTTGGATGTATTGCATGGTGTCGTAAATAGCCATACCGGCAGAAACCGATCCACCTGGTGAGTTGATGTAGAGGTAGATGTCCTTCTCAGGATCCTCGGCAGCCAACAAAAGCATCTGCGCGGCAATTGCGTTGGAGTTGGCGTCTTCGACAACCGATCCGAGGAAGATAATCCGCTCGCGAAGGAGTCGTTGATACACGCCGTCATCAAAACCTGTACCACCTGGCTGCGGGTTACGTGCCTGCACAAGCCCTGGGATCTCGAGGGATGTCACTAGTGAGCTCCTTTGCCTTTTTGCCTACGCAAAGAACCCTAGTCGTATTTACCCCGTGGCTGGCAATTGCTCAGGCGGGTGTTCGCTTACGGCGCAGACCTAGTGGTTGTGACCCTCATGGGAATCATCGTCTGAGTCCCCATCTAGGGCCTTCAAGTCCACAGCCCTACCAGAGGCATCGGTGATGTTGGCATTTTCAAGGACCAAAGCCATGGCCTTACCGCGCACCACTTCGCCAACGAAGGAAGCCACCTGACCGGCTCGGATTACTTCTTGAACAAACTGGTCCGGCTGCATTCCGTAACGAGAAGCCTGACGAACTAGATACTCGGTCAACTCTGTCTCGGATGCCTGGACGTCCTCCGCCTTGGCGATTTCGTCCAACAAGAACTGCTGCGCGATGGACTTACGAACATCAGCATCGACTTCAGCGCGGTGAACGTCATCGTTCATCCGACCTTCGCCTTCAAGGTGGGTGTCAACCTCTGCCTTAGCGATTCCTTCTGGAATGGGGATCTCTACCATCTCAAGAAGTGCATCCCCGATGAGGTTTCTGGCCTCTAGTGCTTGCTCAATTTTCTTCAACTCACCTGTTTGCTCAGCAATTTGCACCTTGAGCTGGTCAAAGGTGTCAAACTCACTGGCCATTTGAGCAAATTCATCACTGAGCTCGGGGAGGATTCGCTCCCGGACGCTTTGCACCGTGACTGTGACGTCAACGTCCTTGTCCATCCACTCGCCAGCGCGCAACTTCGTGACCATAGTGTTCGATCCACCGGCCTGCAGACCAATGACTGCATCATCGAGTCCGTCCAGGAGATCCCCTGACCCAACTTGATAGGACAAGCCAGCAGCAGTGGCCTCTTCAATTGGCTCGCCCTCATAAGCCGACGACAAATCAATGGAAATGAAGTCACCATCTTCAACAGCGCGCTCAACGGACTTCAACGAACCAAAGCGCTCCCGCAACCGCTCGATCTGAGCATCAACATCTTCGTCATCGGCTTGCGCATCAGCCACCGTGACTGCGATGCCTTTGTACTGTGGCAACTCAATCTCGGGACGAACTTCGACCTCAGCGGTGAAGCTCAACGGCTGACCATCTTCAAACGTGGCGATATCGACTTCAGGTTGCCCGAGCACGCGCAGTTCGTTGTCACGAACAGCATCGGCATAAGCGTTTGAAATCACATCGTTGAGAGCCTCATCAAGGACAGCTTCACGTCCCACTCGCTGATCAATCACGGCCTGTGGAACTTTGCCCTTGCGAAAACCAGGCACGTTAATAGCAGCGGCAATGCGCTTGTAAGCAGCGTCAATACTTGGCTTCATCTCATCGGCCGCAACCTCAATGCTGAGCTTGACGCGCGTGGCCGACAATGTCTCGACTGCTGTGTTCATGATGAAACCTGACTCCTTGAACGAGATTGTTGGTCGGGGCGGGGAGACTCGAACTCCCGATCTCCTGCTCCCAAAGCAGGCGCGCTACCAACTACGCCACGCCCCGCAACAACTGAAACGATGCACCGGTAACCTATGCCAACGCCGAATGAGAGTTCGCACGCGGGTGTAGCTCAATGGTAGAGCCCCAGCCTTCCAAGCTGGCCATGCCGGTTCGATCCCGGTCACCCGCTCCAAGCAAAGACAAGGAGTTGCAGGCTATGAGCATCGTTCAGCCCACCTGCGATTCATGGGCCGCCACTTTGAGCGCCTTCCTGACCCAGACTCAGGTGGATCGCACCGACTTCGTTTCACCAGAGTCAGGAAAGCCAGCAGGCAGCCTGACGGTTTCTGAAGGCTTCACCTCATCGGGAGCCAAGGTCCGCATCGTTGACACTCGGTTATTCATTGCTGACCTTGGGTTAGACGCTGCGATGATTCACGCCTTTGCTCCTAGTCAATCAACCAGTCCTCATCTGCTCAGTGACCTGGCCACGATGCAAGATCCAACCGATGATGGCCAGAGGCGAACCACCTGGCACTTTCATGTTGACCTGATGCCACGGGTTGACTTGGTCACTGCTCCAGAGTTCATCGATGCGGTGTACCCACCGATTACGCAGGCCTACAACGATGCCTATGCCATCGCCGACATGTTGCCCATTGCCGTTCCGCATCGCTTGCGCAGCCTTGCATCACCGTGGTTGGTCGGCGCCATTGTGTTGCCGACCGACAACGTGGCCACTAGCCAAGCCTTCACCGCCTACGCCAAGCACTGGCATGAACTGGTTAATTCACCGCCCCTTGTAAGCGACCCCGTGATCCAGCGGGCCAGAGATATCGCTCACCGCGGTGCCATGTTTAACGATGAGACCGACCCGGTGTGGCAACACCTTGCCAAACTTGTTGGTCAAACGGACACGAACAAAGTCCTTGCCGCAATTCGTAACCCTGTTGACTGATCTCACCGTTGACAGGTTGGACACCAAAAGACATTGCGACTTGCAAGGCCCGCCTTGGCAATGGGAGTTGAGCACACCAAACACGGCATGTTCTCTCGGCGATAGACATAGACCTCACCACCATGGCGATCAATGCGCGGGGAGCGTCCCATCGCTTCCGGGAGATGCTCGGAGGCAACCGTGTCAATCTGTCCTGATCTCACTCCCTGATTCATCAACATTACTAAGTCTGCCCACATGGCCAACCACACATCGCGACCGATCAACCGGCCAGGTGTCATGGGATTGATACCGAATCGAAAGAGCACTTCCGCGCGATAAACGTTGCCAACTCCTGCAATGACGTCTTGTCGCATCAACAACACACTGATCGGCGAGTTACTGGTCGAAATGACGTTCCACGCTTTGCTTTCGTCAGAGCCGGCTGCAATCGGATCCGGTCCTAAACGATGGAGCAGGGCTTGGACTTGCTCAGGATCAAGAAGTTCACACGCTGTGGGCCCACGAAGGTCAGCCACCGCTGCGTGCGTTTGGATACGCAGTCGCACCTGACCAACAGGAGAAGGAACTTCCCCAAGAACCTTCAGGTCTAGGTAACTCCACGCCCCGTAAAGCCCTAAGTGAACGTGAAGCGTGGTGAGTTTTCGTTGACGAGTCAGTGTGACGAGCAAATGTTTTCCGACAGCTTGCGCTTGCTTCAAACGTGCACCCGTGATCGCATCGGCGCCGGCGTCAAAGCGTGACTGCGGGCTGCTGGCCTGAATGACTTTCCCGGCAAAGCGCGCGTTGAGTTCATCGGCACTTCGATGAATCGTGTGACCTTCAGGCATCGTCAGGTCTGGACTTAGTCAAATACAGGCGGTTGGCTACGTGCTCGCTTAATTTCGTAAAAACCGTCCGAACCTGCCAGCAGTACCAGACCATCAAAAAGGCGGCCAGCCGCCTCTCCCTTAGGCGCCGGTGAAATAACCGGTCCGAAATATCCAATACCGTTGATGGCTACAACAGGCGTTCCGATCTCCATCTGCGCGGCATCTTGTGAGCTCTGGTGCGATGCGCGAATCACATCGTCAAACTCATGTGAGGTTGCAGCTTTTGCAAGTTCAGCCGGCAAACCCAGTTCGGCTAATGCGTCGTCGATGACCGTGGGGTCATCGCGACGATCATCAACAAAGATGCGGCGACTGATTGCGGTGTACAGCGGTTCCGTGATGGCATCACCGACCTGGGCCTGAGCAGCGGCAATGACTCGAACTGGCCCCCAAGCCTTGTACATAACGTCAACAAAGTCAGCTGGCAGGTCTTTGTGCTCATTGAGCACAGCCAGACTCATCAAGTGAAATCGCACATCAATCGTGCGCACCTTGGCGGCCTCAAGGACCCATCGCGAGGTCAACCATGCCCATGGACACATCGGGTCAAACCACACATCAATGACGGTGGGGGCATTTGTCTGTTCAGTCATGGCGTCCTCTGCGAGCGGGCTGGAAAAGTAATCACACCATAGGATGGCAATGACCACTTTGAAGGAGATTCTAGGTGCCTGGTGCAAATTTATCTAGGGATGAGGCTCGGCAGCGAGCAACAGAGCTGAGCATTGATCACTATGACGTAGCCATTGACCTCACGCGCGGCCCGAGCCGCTTTGGATCAACCACCACGGTGCGCTTTTGCGCCACTTCAACGCAGACTTTCATTGAGTTCACCGCAGCTGGGGTGCAATCCATTGTTCTCAACGGGGTGCGGCTTGATCCCGCTGTGGCCTTCGATGGCAACCGGATTGCGCTGAGCGGTTTGGTAAAAGACAACGTGCTGACTGTGGAAGGAGAAGGGCTCTACTCCAACTCCGGCGAAGGTCTGCATCGATTCGTTGATCCGGTTGACAATGAGGTGTACCTCTACACCCAATTCGAATCGGCCGATGCCAAGCGCATGTTTGCTTGCTTTGATCAACCTGACCTCAAAGCCACCTACGCGTTCACGGTAACTGCCCCATCGCACTGGAAAGTCATCTCCAACTCCGCCACACCCGATGCACAACGTCTTGATGACAGCAACAGTGTCTGGAGCTTTGATCCCACCGCGCGCATCTCCACTTACATCACCGCGCTGGTTGCTGGTCCCTACCACGAAGAACGCGGCGAATACGCCGGCGTTAACGGCACCTATCCGATGGGTGTGTTCTGTCGCCAATCCCTTGCGGAATTTCTTGATTCCGACGACATCATCGATACCGCGGCCCGTGGTTTTGAACTTTTTGAACGCGAATTCGGCGTCGGATACCCCTTCGGCAAGTACGACCAACTCTTTGTTCCCGAATTTAATGCCGGTGCGATGGAAAATGCTGGGTGTGTGACCTTCCATGAGGACTTGTTGTTCCGCAGCAAGGTGACCGACGCAGCGTACGAGCAACGTTCCAACACCATCCTGCACGAACTAGCGCACATGTGGTTTGGAAATCTCGTCACGATGACCTGGTGGGATGACTTGTGGCTGAACGAATCCTTTGCGGAGTGGGCTTCACACTTTGCTAACGTGCGAGCCACGCGATACACCGATGCGTGGACGAGTTTTTGTAATCAGCGGAAGGCCTGGGCCTATCGCCAAGATCAACTTCCCTCCACGCACCCCATTGCAGCCGACATGGTTGACCTTGACGCAGTGCGGGTGAACTTTGACGGGATCACCTACGCGAAGGGCGCTTCCGCATTGCGCCAACTCGTCGCGTGGGTCGGTGAAGATGAATTCCTGCAGGGTGTTCGCGAATACTTCGCCCAGCACGCGTGGGGAAATACTGAGCTGCCGGACTTACTCTCAAAACTTACAGCCGCATCTGGCCGAGACCTGTCCGACTGGACCGAGCAATGGCTTGAAACCGCCGGCGTGAATACCTTGCTTCCAGATTTTGACGTGAACGAAGATGGGACCTATTCACGCTTTGCCGTCACACAGTTACCCCCGACTAGTCCGGCCGGTCTTGACCCGATCCTGCGCTCGCATCGCATTGCCATTGGTTTGTATAGCGATGACGATGGACACCTCGAGCCCATCCAGCGCATCGAAGTCGATATCACTGGAGCCTCATCGAATGTGCCAGAACTTGTAGGCGTCCAACAACCTGACCTACTACTTCTCAACGATGGCGACTTAACCTTTGCCAAGATTCGACTGGACCAACGCTCTGCGGCCACCAGCGCAGCACGCATGGGCGACGTCACGGACTCATTGGCTCGCGCGCTCTTGTGGGGTGCGGCTTGGGATATGACCCGCGATGCCGAGATGCCGACTAGACAATTCCTTGACCTCACGCTTAGCGCCATTCCACAGGAAGACTCAATCGGCGTGGTGCAACAAGGACTGCGTCAAGTTAAGGCCGCCCTTGATCAATACGCCGATCCCAGCTGGCGCTCAACCGGTTTGGTCCGCCTCGCCCAGACGGTGAGCGGTTGGATGGTTGAGGCGGAACCAGGAAGTGATCGTCAGCTCACATTCGTTCGCGCTTTTGTTTCTGCTGCAACAACAAAAGAACAACTGCAACGGGTAGAAGACATTCTTGAAGGCAGCGAAGTTCTACCCGGCTTGGCCCTGGATGCTGACCTTCGCTGGGCACTAGTCCAACGACTCGTCAGTGCAGGACGAGCTGACTTGGATCGGGTCACTGCGGAGTTGGCTCGGGATAACACGGCGACGGGTTTGCGGCAGGCTGCCTTGGCGCGGGCGAGCCGTCCAACGGCAGAGGCAAAAGCCGAAACCTGGGATGCCGTCATTAATGACACCTCGCTGCCCAACGCAATGCTCGGATCAATGATTGGTGGCTTCTTACAGCCAGATCAGGTCGAGCTTGTTGATCCTTACATCGAAAAATATTTTGAGATCGCTGCCACCATTTGGAATCTGAGAACCCAAGAGACTGCTACGGACATCTTGATGGGTCTTTTTCCCGTGTACAGCGTTCACCTTGAGATGGTGGCTGCCGCCGATGCATTTCTTGCGCGAAGTGACCTCGAACCGACAGTGCGCCGACTGGTCAGTGAAGGTCGTGACTCAACAGTTCGCGCCCTGAAGGCGCGTGCATGTGATGCCTCGTGAAGTACCCCAACGCACCACGGCTTGACCTTGTAGAGAACCTGCACGGAACTGACGTTGCGGACCCCTATCGCTGGCTTGAAGAGGCAGATGATCCCCAGACCCAAGCATGGTTGCGGGAGCAAGACGGGCTCGTGGCACAAGCCACAGCCCAATGGGCCACCAGTGGGCATTGGGAGAATCGTCTACGCGAATTAATGGCAGCCGGTGCAATCTCGCCACCGATTTGGCGCGGCAAACGAGCATTTTTTATGCGTCGAACTGCCGAACAAGAACACGCAGTGCTGTTGACTATTGATCCAGATGGCACTGAACGAGTTCTCATTGATCCGATGAGTCTGGACGAACAAGGCTTAACAACTCTTGATACCTGGCAGCCCTCAAAAGAGGGAAACCTGCTGGCATTCCAAGTTTCTGAAGGTGGGAACGAAGAGTCGATTCTTCGGGTCATGCGTGTCAGTGATGGCTCTCTGGTTGACGGCCCCATTGATCGTGCGCGCTACTCCCCGGTCGCATGGTTGCCCGGTGAAGAAAAGTATTACTACGTGCGCCGGGTGGACCCAGCTACGATTCCGGCAGAAGAAGAGCAGTACCACCGCAGAATCTGGTTGCACACACTTGGTTCCAATCCTGACACTGACGTTGAAATATTCGGTGCCGGTCTGACGATCACTAACTACTACGGAGTTGGTGTAAGTCGCGATGGTCGATGGTTAGAGATTTCAGCATCGGAGGGAACAGCCCCACGCAATGACCTGTGGGTAGCCGATCTGACGAGCTGCGCAGTCGATGCGCCCGTGCTGCAACCGGTACAAGTTGGCATTGATGCGCAAACTGGCTTGGAATTTGGTCGCGATGGTCGCATTTATGTTTTTACCGATCTTGATGCGCCCCGCGGTCGTCTTTGTGTGACAGATGCCCAACATCTTGAACCAGAACACTGGCAGGACTTGATTGCCCAAGATGAGACTGCAGTGCTGGATGGATTTGGCATTTTGGATGGTGCTGAACTGAGCGAGCCAGTCATGCTCACCACCTGGACTCGTCATGCGGTGGGAGAAATCACCCTTCACCGACTCCTAGATGGCAAGAAGATCGGCGATGTTGCCACCGGTGGCGTTGGAACGGTCGGCGGCATTGTTGAGCGCCCAGAAGGCGGTCACGAAGCATGGTTTGGCTACTCCGACTACACAACGCCAGGCAGCATCCAACACTTTGATGCACGAACCATGACGACATCACTGTGGGCCAGCGCACCGGGAACTGTTGATGTTCCTTCGGTGTCAACACAGCAAGTTGTCTACGAATCTAAAGACGGCACGCAGGTCCACATGTTTGTGATCTCGCCCAGTGCCGAACCAGATCAGCCGCGCCCGACCATCTTGTACGGCTATGGCGGCTTTGGTCTGCCGCTAACCCCTGGCTTTTCGGCCAGCATCTTGGCTTGGGTTGAAGCCGGTGGCGTCTATGCCATTGCCAACCTTCGCGGCGGTGGCGAAGAGGGCGAGCAATGGCACCGCGATGGCATGTTGGGCAACAAACAAAATGTTTTTGATGACTTCCATGCTGCAGCGCAGTATTTGATCGCGCAAGGGTGGACCAACCAAGCTCACTTGGGGATCAGCGGTGGTTCTAACGGTGGACTCCTGGTCGGAGCCGCCTTGGTTCAACGCCCTGACCTTTACCGAAGCGTGGTGTGTTCGGCTCCACTGCTAGACATGATCCGATTTGAAACCTCTGGACTTGGTGCAACGTGGAACGTCGAATATGGCAGCGCCGCCGTTGCCGAAGAATTCCAGTGGCTGCGGGCCTACTCCCCGTATCACCACGTTCACGAAGAAACTTCATACCCAGCGGTGCTCTTTACTGTCTTCGATCAAGACACTCGCGTGGATCCCATGCATGCGCGAAAGATGTGTGCAGCTTTGCAGTATGCAAACACCAGTGATCATCCGATCTTGTTGCGGCGCGAAAGCGATGTCGGACACGGTGCACGCTCACTGAGTCGAAGCATTGGTCTCACGGTTGACACGTTGGCATTTACTGCTCACGAACTCGGCTTGGACGTTACCTAGCCCAACGGCCCGAGTCAGGACCAGGGGTGTTGACCATCGCGTAGGCGGCATCAACGAGGTACTCCCACAACTCCTCATCGAGTTCTGGCGACAGCCGAATCAAATCCACCGCCTTGCGCATGTGATCGAGCCATTGATCGCGTGCTTGTGGGGTAATCGGGAACTGCGCGTGACGCATTCGCAAGCGTGGGTGACCGCGTTGCTCTGAGTACGTCTTGGGACCGCCCCAATATTGCTCAAGGAACCAGCGAAGGCGATCCTGCGCCGGACCCAAGTCTTGATCTGGGTACATCGGCCGGATCAGGTCGTCCTGCGCGATGGCTTCATAGAACCCACGCACCATCGTGCTGAAAGCCTGCTCACCGCCGAAGCGGTCAAAAAAAGTTTCGCTCACTTGACCATTGTCCACAAAGTTGGCTTGATTCCTCAAGGGCTAGGAATGCGCCACACTGATCGACTTAGCGGCTTTGGAAATATTGCGGACCATCTCCCCGAACACAAAAGCGTGGAAAATTGATATTGACCACCAATAAGTGTGACCGGCCAGTCCTCGGGGGTAGAAGATCGCGCGCTGGTGATAGAGGGTTTTACCAGTAGGACTCGTGCGAACCTCGAGTTCAAGCCAAGCCAAACCAGGAAGCTTCATCTCGGCACGCAAACGCAGGAGCTGGCCTGGGATCAGTTCCTCTACCCGCCAAAAATCAAGGGGTTCTCCCACCATGAGGTGGCGCGGATCCCGACGCCCGCGACGCAGCCCCACCCCGCCACTGACCCGATCAAACAAACCACGAATTTCCCACGCGAAGGGGAACGAATACCAACCGTTCTTTCCACCGACACCTTCGATGACGGCCCACAACTGTTCCGGTGAAGCATCAACTTCGCCTTCACGTTCATCGGTGTACAGCGACCCGCCAGCCCAGTCAGGATCGGTGGGTAGCGGATCTGAAGGAACCCCGGAAACGGAAGCTTGCGACCATCGCGTGACCACCTGTGCATCTTTGATGCGCTGCAAAGCCAAGGAGACTGCATCAGCAAATCCCAGTAAACCTTCATCAGGATCGGGGATCAACTCGGCAATGTCGTGCTCCTGACACACAGATTCATTGCGCAGCGAATCCACCAGTGGGCGAGCTGTCGCAATCGGCAATGGAGTCACCACGCCCACCCATCGACTCGACAGCCGAGGGGTTAGCACCGGCACATTGACAATCAAGCGCTTGCGCAGACCAGCGGTGCGGGCATACTGCTGCATCATCTCTTCATAGGTAATGACGTCAGGGCCACCAATGTCAAAGGCACGATTGATCTGGCCCGGAAGGCCCGCACAGCCCACGAGGTAGCGCAGCACATCACGAATGGCGATCGGCTGGGTTGCAGTGTTGACCCACTTCGGTGTGACCATTGCGGGCAACCTCTCGGTCAGATACCGCACCATCTCAAATGACAACGATCCAGATCCAATGATCACTGCGGCTCGCAGGACAATCGTGGGCACCGTGCACGTCAGCAGAATCTCTTCTACTTCAAGACGCGACTTCATATGAGCCGACAAATCCTCATCATGAGTTAATCCACCCAGATAGATGATTCGAGCCAGCTGAGCTTCCTGCGCCGCCAGAGCAAATGCTTGAGCGATCCGAGCCTCTGTCGCTTCAAAATCAGGGCCGCTACCCAGAGAGTGCATCAGGTAATAGGCAACATCTACGCCCTCAAGTGCTCGCTCAACAGCTTCCTGGTCGCCAGCATCGGCAACGGCGACTTCAACCTGATCAATCCAAGGGAAATCACGAAGGCGCTCTGGGTGGCGCACCATGACGCGTACATCGTGACCGTCGGCCAGCAGTTGCGGGATTAAACGCCCACCGACATATCCGGTGGCGCCGGTAACCAAACACTTCACTGGGGCCATACGAGAAGTCTCTCGCTAGCTGAGCTAACCCGCGCGATGAAACTTAGCCACGCGTGAGTTTGCGGTAGGTAGCGCGGTGTGGACGAGCCGCATCGGCCCCAAGGCGCTCAACCTTGTTGACCTCATAGGACTCAAAGTTGCCCTCAAACCAGAACCACTTCGAGTCACCCTCATAGGCCAAAATGTGAGTGGCTACTCGGTCAAGGAACCAACGGTCGTGGCTTACCACGACGGCGCAGCCAGGAAATTCCAACAACGCATTCTCCAGCGAAGACAACGTTTCCACATCGAGGTCGTTGGTCGGTTCGTCCAAGAGAAGTAGGTTTCCACCCTGCTTGAGCGTCAACGCCAAGTTCAATCGGTTGCGCTCACCACCGGAGAGAACACCTGCTGGCTTTTGCTGATCTGGGCCCTTAAATCCAAAGGCAGAAACGTAGGCGCGCGATGGCATTTCGACGTTTCCGACTTTGATCCAGTCCAACCCATCGGAGACCACTTCCCATAGCGACTTTTCCGCTTCAATGCCGCCGCGGTTCTGATCTACGTAGGAGGTCTTGACCGTTTCGCCAACTTTGATGCTTCCTTCGTCGGGCTGCTCTTCACCGGTGATCATTCGGAACAACGTGGTCTTACCGGCACCGTTGGGTCCGATCACTCCAACAATTCCGTTGCGCGGAAGGGTGAAGGACAAGTCATCGATTAGGACACGATCACCGAATCCCTTAGTGAGGTGATCGACTTCAACCACGACATTACCCAAGCGCGGGCCGGGTGGAATTTGGATTTCTTCCATGTCCAACTTGCGGGCTTTGTCAGCCTCGGCTGCCATCTCCTCATAACGAGACAAACGCGCCTTGCTCTTGGTCTGACGACCCTTGGCGCTTGAGCGAACCCATTCAAGTTCTTCCTTGATGCGCTTGGCTCGCTTGGCGTCCTTTTGGCCTTCCACCTTCATACGCTCAGATTTGGTTTGCAAGTACGTGGAGTAGTTGCCTTCATAGGGGTAAGCCCGGCCGCGGTCTAACTCAAGGATCCATTGCGCAACGTTGTCTAGGAAGTACCGGTCGTGGGTTACGGCGACCACGGTTCCCGGATACTTCTCGAGGTGCTGCTCGAGCCACAGAACTGACTCAGCATCTAGGTGGTTGGTTGGCTCGTCGAGCAAAAGCAAGTCAGGGGCTTGCAGTAGGAGGCGGCAGAGCGCTACGCGGCGGCGCTCACCACCGGATAAAACGGTGACATCAGCATCCCCGGGTGGACACCGAAGAGCATCCATGGCTTGTTCAATTTGAGAATCAAGATCCCATGCATTGCGATGGTCCAGTTGTTCTTGAAGTTTGCCCATCTGCGCAAGCAGCGTGTCAAAGTCTGCATCTGGTTCGCCAAGCTTGGCGGAGATGTCATTGAACTCGTGCAACATGGCCATGGTCTCGGCAACGCCCTCTTCAACGTTTTGCAAGGCCGTCTTGGTGGGGTCAAGTTCGGGTTCCTGCAACAAGATCCCGACGCTGTAACCAGGGCTCAGGGATGCTTCACCGTTGGATGCAGTATCCAAACCAGCCATGATCTTGAGCACGGTGGACTTACCTGCGCCATTAGGTCCTACGACACCGATCTTGGCTCCTGGGAAAAACGCCAGTGTGACGTCATCGAGGATGACCTTTTCGCCGTGCGCTTTACGCGCCTTATGCATTTGGTAAATGAACTCAGCCATAGTCACTAACCCTACGCAACCTCCCTGCCATCGTTGGACTCGGCGTGAACAAAATCGACCTCTTGGCTCTCAAGCTCGCTGGAGTACTCACGCTTGGCTGCCCGGGTAAACGCGCTGACTCCGCGCGCAAGGTCGTGGCCCACTGATGTGGCATCGACTTCTACAGAGATGCCGCGGCGGTCTTCATTGGCCCACTCACGAACTTTCAATGCGCCCGCGACGATTACTGGGTCGCCCTTGGTGATGGATTCGGCCACATGTCGGGCAAGTTTGCGCCAACAGGTGATGCGCACATAAGACGTGTCGCCATCAATCCATTGACCCACACCTCGATCAAAGCGACGCGTTGTCGTGGCTAAGCGAAAGGTCGAATATTCAATGCCATTAGGGGTGGCACCGACGGTGACATCGGTGACCGCATTTCCCACCAACGTGATGCTTGTTTGATTCATTCCAACTCCTGACCATGGTTCACAGAAAATGAGCAGCGTGCCCACACCCAGCCAATCTGTACATGAGCCCGGGAGTGACACCTGAGTGCAAAACTGTGGACGCTTGACACTGTGGAAGCGCTCCGCAGGTAAGTTGAGCCATCGAGCGCTCGTAGCTCAGCCGGATAGAGCAACTGCCTTCTAAGCAGTCGGTCGCAGGTTCAAGTCCTGCCGAGCGCACCAAGGGACCAGGTCAATAGGGTGAGAACATGAGCGATCGTTTGGTGTGGATTGACTGCGAGATGACCGGTCTTGATCTTGAACGCGATGCGTTGATTGAAATCGCGGTACTGGTCACAGATGCGGAACTGAACGTTCTCGGCGAAGGTGTGGACTTAGTTATTGCTCCCCCGGCGCAAGCACTAGAGACGATGCCCGAGATTGTGCGCACGATGCACACCTCATCAGGCCTTCTTGAGGTCCTGGCTGATGGAATCACCATGGAAGCTGCACAAGCTCAGGCGCTGGCTTACATCCGCGAGCACGTGCCCGAAGCTCGCAAAGCTCCGCTGGCCGGATCCTCCATTCACACTGACCGCACGTTTCTTGCCAGAGATATGCCAGAACTTGAGCAATGGGTTCACTACCGCAATGTTGACGTCAGCACGATCAAGGAATTGGCACGTCGCTGGTACCCCAGGGTGTACTTCAACACCCCAGAAAAGCGGGGAAACCACCGCGCACTTGCTGACATCATCGACAGCATCGACGAATTGCGTTATTACCGGAACACGTTGTTTGTGCCGCACCCTGGCCCAGATAGCAACGCTGCCAAGGCGGCTGCAAAGGCGCTACGCCAAGACCGCTAAAGTGAGCGCCCTCGGTGGGTGTAGCTCAGCTGGTAGAGCGCCGCGTTGTGGTCGCGGATGTCGCGGGTTCAAGTCCCGTCACTCACCCCAAGGACCAAGGCCCAGGGTTGATCCCCTGGGTCTTCGTCGTTGTCGGGTTCACCGATGTTCGGGACTTGGGAGATGGGCGCCGGTGGCGACCATCGGTTCCCGTCACTCACCCCAGATTTAGTGCGAAGGACCGGTCTTCGGGTCGGTCCTTCGCACTGATAATGTCCGGTTTGCTTCAAGCGGCGCCGTTAGCTCAATTGGCAGAGCAGCTGGCTCTTAACCAGCGGGTTCGGGGTTCGAGTCCCTGACGGCGCACCATGAAAATTTTGCTTCCACCTTCTGAAGGTAAGGCCGCCTCGCCAAAGCGCGGTAGTGCGCTCAAACTTTCTAGCCTTTGCGCGCCAGAACTTAACCCCACGCGTGAGAAATTAATAGAGGCTTTGGTGAAGTTGGCCAAGGGGCCATCGAAGAAGGCCATCACCACCCTGGGCCTAACTCCGGGCCTTGCAGTTGAGATCGAAAAAAATGCCCAATTGCTCACCGCACCAACATTGCCCGTTCGCCAGCTCTACACCGGAGTGCTTTACGACGCGCTTGATCTAAGCCAGTTATCCAAAAGCGCTCGCGATCGAGCTGAGCTAGAAATTCTCATCTTCAGCGCATTATTTGGCGTTGTGCAACTGCGAGACAACATTGCGCCCTACCGGTTATCGCCAGCCACCAAACTCCCCCGACTTGGCACCTTGAATGCGGTATGGAAGGCCCCACTTGCGCAGGCGATGGAGAATCTGGTCGGTGACGAGATCGTCCTTGACCTTCGCTCAACCCCTTATGCCGCACTCTGGAAGCCCACTGGGGACATTGCACGGCGCACAGTGAGCCTTCGCGTACTGCATGAAACCCAACCAGGTAAGCGCACGATTGTGAGTCACTTCAATAAGGCCACGAAGGGACGCATCGTTGCTAGCTTGCTCAACCAGCGCAGCAGTCCTAGAAGTGTTTCAGCGCTGACAAGTGCCCTGACCAAGGCTGGTTGGGATGTTGAAAGCGATGACTCTGGTCTCAAACTTGATGTGATCGTCAGGCAGCTTTAACCTGCAGCCAATCGGCGCACGAAGTCGATGTAAGCCGTGGCAGGGCGGCCAAGTAGCCACTGCAAGACATTGGGGTTGCCCCTAAAGCCACTGTGGTCGTAATGGGTATTCATGATGCGCATTTGGTTGACGCGATCTTCACTAGCACCCTTTTCGATGGCCCGAGCAGCCATGACATCCAAGGGAAGGGCTTCAGCGCGAACGGGTCGACCCAACACTTCACTAATCGCGGCGGCCATATCTTCCTGGCTCAGGTTCTGTGGCCCGGCTAGTTCATAGGTGGCGAATTCGTGACCGGCTTCGGTGGCAACTTTGGCTGTTGCCTGCGCCAAATCTTCCAGATCCACGACAGCAAACTGAGCCTTGGTGTTAAACGGCATGGAGTGCACCCCGGTTTCCAGCACGGCAGGCCAAATCGGATCTAGGTGCTGCATGTAACGACAGGGTTCAATGATTGAGTAGGTGATCCCAGAGTTAACAATCATCTCGGTGGCATCAAGTTTGAGTGAATGGTGGCGCACATCGCGCAAAATCGGATACATCACCGAGTAGTAAATAAACCTGCTCGCTCCGCTGTTCTTCGTCGCCTCAACAAATGACTTCGTGATCTCACGTTCCTGCGGATGCATCGGTGGCCCGACGTGAATGACGACATCGGTACCGCCAGCGGCCCGATTGATCGAATCGACATCTTCCATATTCCCGACAGCAACATCAGCAGCACCTAATGCGCGCAGGCCATCGGCTTGCTCTGGATTGCGAATGAACGCGCGAACCTGCGCATCTTTTGCGACCAGGGCACGGAGCAAGGCTTTGCCCGTTCGGCCACCAGCGCCAGTAAGCAAAATCATGGGAACCTCTTCTTGAGAACCATCGGCAAGCCACCATGGGGTCGAATTGTCACTAGTGGATCAAGGCTGACCTGCTGGCCAATCACCGGGTCGAGATTACATTTTGACGCCACCGCAGCCACTACGAGCACGGCTTCCATTAGAGCAAGGTCCCTACCTATACATAGGTTCGGCCCAGCACCGAAAGGGATGTAGGTAAAGCGCGATGTTTGCTCGCCGGCATCTGAGGCAAAGCGGGCCGGATCAAATCGGGTCGCATCGGGCCAGTACTCCTCGGTTCGATGCAGCACATAAGGACTGACGAACACATAAGACCCAGCTGGAACCTCAACTCCCATAACATCACCGTCCACAAGAGCTCGACGTGAAATAACCCATGCCGGTGGATAAAGCCGTAAGGCCTCATCGACAACTTGTCGGGTGTAGGGCAATTGGGACAGGTGCTCAAAGGTGGGTCGCTGTCCTTGAAGGACCGAGTCAACTTCAGCTAACAAAGTGTCACGTACTTCGCGATTTTGTCCGAGTAAATACCAGGTCCACGTCAAGGAAGTTGCCACGGTTTCATGACCGGCAACGATCAGCGTGACAATCTCATCGCGCAATTGGCGATCATCGAAACCCTCACTGGCCATCAACATGCCGAGCAGGTCGGGGGTCTCTGGTCCAGCCCCTCGGCGCTGAGCTTCACGACGCGCCCCGACCATGACATCGACAGTGTGATCGAGGGTCCGCAAACTGTTGCGAAGCGCAATATTTCCCAGCGTTGGCCAATTCAACGGTGGTGCCAGCGGTGACCGGGCACGCGAGACAACAACATCTAAGGCCTTCAGGACGGCCTGGACTAATTCTCCGGCTTCACCGCTGAGGTCATGGCTAAACAAGGAGCGTCCGACCGCCTCTAAAGCCGTGCGCATCATGGCTTGGTCAACATCGACGATCTCGCCATCGCGCTTTCGCGCCCATGAAGCCAAGAGGCGGTCCACGGCAATATCTATGTGTTCAACAAACTGATCCAAGACAGCGCGGTGAAATGCTGGCTGCATCAGGCGGCGCTCTTTTCGCCACAATTCACCGTCAGAGGTCAATAAGCCGTTGCCCGTGACAAGAGCGAGCGATTGGTACTGCACCGTTGCGCGATCATGGGTGCGGTGTTCAGTTTGCAAAACTTGCTTTACAGCATCGGGGTGATTAGCAAAGAAAACCCGTTGACCGGGAATAGGAAATTCGACAACGTCCCCATAGGTCGCCGCCGATTCAGAAAGAAAAGTTAAGGGGTCCTTACGGATGCGCGGTAGCGCGCGCAACATGTCAAGCGGCTCAGGACCATTCACGACCTCATCATGGCGTACCCACGGTTAAAAAACGTTAACTTCCGCGTCGAATGATTCCGCGAAGAAGTAAGAACCCAACAACTCCGCCCGCTACTTTGGCTACCCTTGAGGTACGCAAACCAGTTTCGGGGTCAATAAAGAAATCTTTCACCGCTTTCAGGCCAGTCTCGGCAAGAGCCATCGGATTGGCCGCATCTGCCAACGAGTCAACGCTTTCGGCCAGCCTTTCGCGGGCCTGCACGATCATGGCCTCAAGCTCATCGGGGGTCGGCTCGGTCACCGATTCCGACTCGTTGGCTGACTGTGGCTTGACCACTTCTGATGCGGCCTGGTCTGAACTACTCATGTGAGAACAGTAGCCCTAGCCCCCGACCCGCTGGGCTTGTTGCGAATCTTTTGCGAAAAGGGTGCTTTGGCCGTACGGTTTATGTATGAGATTCCAACTCCCCGCAATGGCCCCCAGCCGTGTAGTAGCCGTCCTGGGCTCCCTGTGCCTAGCCGCGGCCTGCCTGAGTGCGTGCGCCTCGAGTTCAACCACGTCTTCGAATGCAGATGGGGCCAACCAGCTCTTCGTGGCCACCACGGTTGCACCCATCACAAGTATCGCCTCTGCCGTGGCCGGAGATCGCGCTCACGTCGAAGGAATCATTCCGGAGGGAACAGATTCACACACGTATGAACCGGCGCCAAATGTGGCGCAAGTCTTCAGCAAAGCAGACTTGATTGTTGTCAATGGGCTCAGTCTGGAAGATCCGACTAAAGATTTGGCTGAAAAAAATAAGAAGGCCAGTGCCAAGATCCTTGTAGTAGGCAACTCAGTTATTGATCCTTCGCAATACATCTACGATTTCTCCTTTCCCAAAAAGGATGGCAAACCAAATCCGCATCTTTGGACCGATCCGGTCTATGCCGGAAAGTACGCACTGGTCATTGCCAAAGCCATGTCACAAGCTGACCCAAAGAACGCTTCGTACTACGCAAAAAATGCAGCTGCCTTTGTGAAGCAAACTACTGCTCTGGCCAACGCTTTGCGTGCAGATCAGAAGACCGTTCCACGCAAAGTACTTCTGACTTACCACGATGCCTACGCGTACTTCGGGCGAACTTTCGGCTGGACCATCATCGGAGCTGTTCAACCAAAGAACTTTGAAGACCCCACACCGGTTGAGATCGCGCGCCTGATTGATCAGGTCAAAGCCCAAAAGGTGCCCACGATCTTTGGCTCTGAGGTTTACCCCTCCAAGGTGCTAGAAGAAATTGGCAAGGCCACCGGAGTCAAGTACGAGAACTCCCTGCGCGACGACGACCTGCCAGGCAATCCCGGCGATGTCGAACACTCCTGGCTTGGCCTGATGAAGTACGACTTCACCACCATGGTCACCGGCCTAGGTGGCAAAGCAACCAATGTCAGTGCTGTTCCTCTCACGTTTGTGAGCCCAGACAAGGCGGTGTACCCACAGTGACCGGAACCGGAGTTGGTCGAGTCATCCTTGAGGTAAGTAATGCAAGTGCTGGGTACGACGAAGCACTCGTGCTTAAGGATGTGAACTTTCATGTCCATGAAGACCAGTTCACTGGGATCGTCGGGCCATCGGGCGCAGGAAAGACCACCTTGCTTCGACTTCTGCTTGGAGTGGTTCAGCCACGCGCTGGCACGCTGACCCGAGAGGCTGATCTTCGGGTGGCGTATGTGCCGCAATTGGAAACGGTGAATTGGGATTTCCCGGTCACGGTTGAAGAGTGCGTCCTGATGGCGCGCACCGATCAAAGGCGGCTGCCGTGGGCTAGCGCGCAGGAAAAGAAGCAGGTCGCCAAGGTCCTTGAGCGTCTGGGAATTGGTGACCTAGCCAGCCGGCACATTCGGGCGCTGTCCGGCGGACAGCAACAGCGGATGTTTATCGCTCGCGCGCTGCTGCGCGAACCCAATCTTTTGCTCTTGGATGAGCCCACCTCTGGGGTGGACGTCAACACCCGCCACGACATGCTCCATCTGCTCTCCGACCTTCACGACGACGGTATTTCCATCGTGCTGACCACCCATGACCTCAATGGGATGGCGGCTCACCTGCCGCACCTGATGTGCGTGAATCAAACGATCGTCGCTGAAGGCACACCGGCTGAGGTCATCACTCCTGACGTGCTGGAGAACACTTTTGGCGCCCGGTTGGAAGTACTGCAGCACCTAGGGATGCCGATTGTCATTGACGAATATGTTTCAGGAGATCTTGGAGCGGTGACACGATGAACCTCATTGACTCGTTGGTCTCGCCGCTGACCTACAGCTTCTTTGATCGTGGACTAATCGTTGCCACCATCTCTGGCGCACTACTTGGACTTATTGGGGTTTACATCACCCTGCGTGGCATGAGTTACATCGGCCACGGACTTTCACACGCAGTCTTCGGTGGGTTTGCCGCCGCCCAACTTTTTGCGGCCCAGTTTTATGTCATCGGCGCTGGCCTGTGGGGCGTTGCCTCAGCCCTTGCCATTAACTCGGTATCTCGTCGCCAACGAATTGGTGCCGATGCGGCCATTGGCGTGATCACGACCGGCTCCTTTGCGTTAGGTGTAGCCCTGCTGAGCAAGTTCGGTGCGCGCGGTCCGAGTTTTGACAGCGCCCTGTTTGGCTCCATTCTGGGCATCTCCACCTTCCAGATCTGGGGACTGATCGCAGTTGGCATCTTGACTGTGCTGATGATTGTCTTTAGATACCGAGCGTTGATGTTCACTACCTTCGATCCCGATGTTGCTGATGCATCTGGGGTAAACGTCTCTCGTACTGATGCCATGTTGATGATCGTGCTCTCCTTGACCATCTTGGCTACGTTGACCGTCATCGGTGTAACGCTGGTGGCAGCCATGTTGGTTATCCCGGCCGTGGTGGCACGGATGATCACCAGCTCCTTTAGCAAGATGCTTATCTGGTCTGCAGGCATTGGTTCGCTCTGCGGTTTCGTCGGTATGTACTTGAGCTACTACGCAGGTGTTCCGTCGGGAACCATGATTGTCTTGACTGGAAGTGCGGTCTTCGCACTCGCCCTTGTGGTGCGCTCAGTACGCACTGCCATTAACCGTCGCAGGAATAAGGCCGCTGCGCTTTCGCAGGCCGGACAAACCAGTCCGGCTGTTTCTGGCAAGAAGATGCCTGTCGCTTTCTAGAAACTCCCGCGCACTACGATCAACTCTGCACATGCGGGAGTGGCGGAATGGCAGACGCGGCAGGTTTAGGTCCTGTTGTCCGAAAGGACGTGGGGGTTCAAATCCCCCCTCCCGCACCAATCACATCGATGGTCGATACGAGCCAATCGTCCAGTAATGCCCATCGCGATCCGCACAGGTGAATGTGGCGCCACCGTAAGCCGGCCGATCCAACTCGAGCACTACTTCGCATTCACCGCTTGCTGCGCTGGCCTGAACCCGGGTGAACGCTGCTTCGACGTCGGTTTCGCTCATCACTAGGTAGGTGCTGGCCTTGCCCGGTTGCACAGCAAAGCGTTGAACTTCTGAAGGAATGGCGATATCACCCAATATCAGCATGCCATTAGTTCCATGGATCATCTCAGCATGCACAATGCGCCCATCGGGAGCTTGACGAGCCACGTGCTCACGCAAGCCAAACATGGCCGTCAGCCACTGCATCGTCAAAGCCGTACTTGAACAGCGAATGGTGGCCATCAAATCGGCTGGGAATTGAATCACAAGCTCGGGTCTCCTAATGCTTGAACTAAGAGTGGCACTAACTCGCGCATAGCCTGCCCGCGATGGCTGATTGCATCCTTTTCTTGCGCTGACATCTGCGCCGTTGTTACCGAATATCCATCCGGCACAAATATTGGGTCATACCCAAAACCACCGGTTCCACTTCGTTGCCTCAAGAGTTGGCCATTGACCTGGCCGGATACAAGAAACTCCCGTCCATCTGGCATCACCAAGGCGGCAGCACACGCAAAATACGCACCACGTTGACCATCAGGAACATCGACAATTTGTTCCAGGACTAAATCAAGATTGTTTTCATCATTTGCGCTCTCGCCGGCCCACCGAGCCGAAAACACTCCGGGTGATCCATCAAGGGCATCAACACATAAACCGGAATCATCTGCAATGGCTGGCAACGATGTGTGCTGACACACTTCGCGCGCCTTGATCAAGGCATTCTCCGCGAACGTTTGACCCGTTTCGTCAATCTCTGGCAAGTCCTTGAACGCATCCGATCCGAGGATCTGGACATCTAGTCCGGCAGAGCTCAACAATCGATCAAGTTCGGCAAGCTTCTTGGCATTTCGCGTAGCCAATACGATCCGATGGCTCACGCCTTAAGTGCCTGGTTTTGCAAAGCGGTCAGTTCGACAATGCCCGCACTGGCCAAATCCAAGAGCTGATCGAGCATGCTGCGATCGAAGGCCTCACCTTCGGCAGTTCCTTGGACCTCAATGAATTTTCCACCACCGGTCATGACCACATTCATGTCGGTATCGGCCCGAACATCATCGTCATAGTGCAGATCAAGTCGGGCTTGATTATCAACAACGCCTACCGAGACCGCAGCCACCGAATCGGTGAGTACTTGCTTGTCCTTGGCAATCAATCCCTGGGTGCGACCCCATTCAATAGCATCCACTAGCGCGACATAGGCGCCGGTGATCGCTGCGGTGCGCGTTCCACCATCGGCCTGCAAAACATCGCAGTCCAACACGATGCTGTTTTCGCCCAACGCTGACAAGTCAACAACGGCACGAAGTGAGCGGCCGATCAACCGTGAGATCTCGTGAGTCCTTCCGCCAATTTTCCCCTTCACCGATTCGCGTTGATTGCGGGTATCGGTCGCGCGCGGGCGGTATTCAGGATATTTCGGAGCGGTATTCGGGATTGCCAGCGTGATCGGACCC
>CAIXNN010000037.1 GCA_903920865.1 uncultured Actinomycetes bacterium | reverse complement strand
GACTGGGGTTCAAGACACCACACGAGCTTTTCAGTCAGTCGCTGAACCGCGTTGCGCTTCGTACGTGAATCTAGTTTTTATAATAATACATGCTCCAATGAATGCAGCATAAAATATAGCTATCGCACATGCTTGCGTGAGAAATAATCGAAATTAGTTATGAAGTTTCCGGGCTTCCGCGTATGGGCTTGAAGCCTGAGAATATCATCGCGCGGAAAGAGCTGCACCTGACGTCCGTAAGTTAAAAGTTCGATCCTGGCAGCTGTCTCAAGCATAAGGGCTGAAACGGTTGCCTCTTCAACAGTCTTGCCGACAACGACGACCCCATGATTTTTCATAAGGATCGCGCGATGGGTTCCAAGCGCCTGAGCAAGACGAATGCCAAGCTGCCGATCATCAACAAGACAAATCGTGTCGGTGAAATAAGCAAGATCATCATAGAACAGGGTTGCCGGCTGACTAATCGGCAGTAAATGGGACGAGACGCACGACAGCGCAACACAGTGGACTGGATGGGTATGAATGACGCACCCAATGTCCGGTCGCATCGAGTAAATTTCCGAGTGTATGAAGATCTCGCTATGGATCGCAGCTTCCGGATCCAAAGGACTACCGTCAAGTCTCGCCCTAATGATGGTTGAAGAACTTAGCTCTTCCAGCCCTATCCCGCGGGCCTTTATTGAGAACGTGTCTTCCCCAGGACGCCTGTAGGATACGTGACCTAAAGTCATGTCCCCGTGGCCTTCCCCGGCCAGGATCCTCGCGGATGCAATCAACTTTTGATCGTCAGACATAAATCGCCTCTTTATTCACTGGGCCCAGCCTACAAATCACACAGCTACGCAAGGGCCACTTCCGAGTAGTGACAGAACCCGCTGAGCAATGGCAAGCAGCTTCAAATCCTCTTGATATCTCCCCACAAGTTGAATGCCTACAGGCATACCGGTAGGGCCACTGCTGGTTGGCAAATGGATACTCGGAGTCCGCAGCTGGGTCCAGATGCTCTGAAAGCGATGATCGCCCGTATCCTCAAGGCCCGATAGCGCCTCTCCATTCGCTGATGGCGTCAGCAGCAGATCGACCGTATCGAAGAGCCGCGAGGCTTCGACCCTGCAAAGAGCAACGCGCTTCAGCGCATCGAGATAGCGATCCAGTGGAATTTTCAGACCGTTCTCCAACGCCCGCGATAACCGCGGGCTGATCTGCCTACGATGCGTCTTCCATTCCCATGCCATGGCCCGCGCGCGCTCATAGTCATTGATAATCTCGCGGGTCACGGGAAGGTCGTTGCTCGATGCTGGAAGGTCCAGTTCTTCGATGTGAAATCCCGCAGATGCAAGGCGCCGTGCAGCATCCTCAACCGCTTCTCGCGAGCAAGCATCGGCTCCTGTCCAAGCATAAGTACGACAAAGTCCGATACGGATCGGCCTTTCCTCAGAATCGACAGCCAATGGCTCAGCGCCAGTGAGAACACGAAACGTCAGTTCAATATCCTCCACGCAACGTCCCATCACCCCAACCGTATCGAGACTGGCAGCGGCCGGCTTGACGCCATGGGTGTTGATCAATCCGAAAGAGGGTTTGAAGCCGACAATCCCACAGAAGGACGATGGCCTCACAACAGAGCCACCGGTCTGCGTGCCTAACGCCAATGGAACCATAAAATCCGCTACGGCAGCAGCGGAACCGCTCGAAGAGCCGCCAGGCGTTCGGCTCAAAATATGCGGATTCAGCGTCGAGCTTGGAGCCGGTCCAGCGAATTCACAAGTGACCGTCTTCCCGATGATGAGTGCACCAGCTGTCCTCAGCTGCGAAACACATGCCGCATCTTCGAAGCTTAAATAGTTCTCAAAAATCGGTGACCCCATGCCCGTTGGCATGTCTGACGTGATGATGACGTCCTTGACGCCGATCGGAACGCCGTGAAGAGCCCCACGCTCACCAAGTGAGTCAAGCTCTTTTGCCTGCTTTAGAACCAGGTCAGGGTCAACAAAGGCGAAAGCATTGAGCGTTCCATCTCTTGCGCTAATTCTCTCCAGACAATCACGAGCGACCGCTTCGCAAGAGAGCGATCCCGATGCAACAGCATTCTTGATTTGCGTCGCGGACATGCAATTAATACCGCTCATCGGGCACCATCAG